>NZ_JANLNX010000089.1:0-3843 GCF_025466015.1 Pseudomonas sp. 5P_5.1_Bac1
GCGATCCAGTACTGGGATGGCATCTCGTTGGCCGGCAACGGCGCCGTCGAGGGTGGCAGTGGCGTCTGGAACGCGACCAATACCAACTGGACCAAGTCCAGCGGGGCCATCAACGATGTCTGGAGAGGCGTTTCGGCGATCTTCCAGAATGGCTCGGGCACCGTGGTGATCCAGGACATCCAGACCATTAGCGCCCTGCAGTTCAAGAGCGATGGCTACGTGTTGTACGCCGACGTGGCGGATGGCCTGAACCTGGTCAACGGCACCGGTGGTTCGGCGCTGGTCACTGTCGACAGCGGCATTACCGGAACGCTGGATACCCCGCTCTCCGGCACCGGAAAACTGCAGAAGAGCGGGGCCGGGACACTGGTTCTCACCCGTAGCAACCGCTACAGCGGCGGCACCACCCTGAGCGCGGGTACGCTGCTTGTCCGTGATGACGCCGCCCTGGGCAGCGCTGCGTTGAGCCTCGCCTCCGGCACCACCCTGCAGACCGACAGGTTCGAGCAGAGGCTGGCCAATAACCTGGTCTTCAGCGGTGTGTCCAACATCAATGTCGATGCCGGGTCCCTGACGTTGAGCGGCGGTGTCAGTGGTGCCGGTGGCCTGATCAAGATCGGCACCGGCAGCCTGACGCTGAGCGGCAATAACACCCAGTTGGGCAATACCTGGCTCAACGCCGGTGGCCTGGTGCTGGGCAGCAACACCGCGCTGGGCGCGGGTGCGCTGATCACGGCCCACAACACCACGCTCGACAGCAGCCTGTCGGGTGCGCTGATTGGCAACAACGTGGCGCTCAACGGTGACCTGACCGTTCTCGGCACCCGCGACATGTCCCTCACCGGCGTCGTGTCCGGCACCACCAACCTGACCAAGACCGGCGCCAGTACGCTGAGCCTGACCGGCGCCAATACCCTGAGCGGCACCGTCACCCTGAACCAGGGCACCCTTCGCCTGGGCCAGAGCGCCTCGATGGGTAACGCCAGCCTGGTCGTCAGCGGTGCGTCCAGCCTGGAATCGGGCGGGAACGTCACCCTGTCCAGGATCGTCAACCTCCAGGCGAACCTGACGGTCGCCGGGGCCAACGACCTGACCTTCGCGAGCGCCCTCTACGGCACGGGCGGCCTGATCAAGGACGGTAGCGGCAAGCTGACCCTCAATATGCTGAACCTGTACCAGGGCACGACGACCCTGAAGAATGGCACCGTGGTCCTGGGTGGAACCTTGGGCACCGGCCAGCTCAATGTCACCGGTACCGCTACCCTCGAGACCCTGGCGCTGCCGCCGAACCAGTCCGTGACGCTGGACAACGCCAACGTCGCCATCAATGGCGCCCTGACGGTGAACACCGCCGGCAGGGTGTTGGTGTCCGGGACCGTTTCTGGCACAGGCAGCCTGACCAAGACGGGTGCTGAAACACTCAGCCTGACCAACAGCAGTACGTTCGGGGGCATTTACAACATCGACGGCGGCCGCCTGTCCACCAACCTCGCCACCAGCCTGGGCAACCCGACGCAGGTCAATATCGCGTCCGGCGCCAGCCTGCTGCTGGCCAATGGCGGTACCACCGAGCAACTCAACGGCGCGGGCAGCGTCCAGATCAGCGCCGGTGATTTCCGCGTTGGCGCGGGCACCTTCAGCGGTGACATGAGCCCCACAAGTGGCAGCGGCGGTCTGGTCAAGTTCGGCAACGGCACGCTGTCGCTCAGTGGCAACAACACCCTGAGTTCTATCGTGGTAGACGGTGGCACCTTGCGTTTCGACGGCCAGGGCAGTGGCCCGGTGTCCGTCCAGAACGGCGCAACCCTGACCGGCAGCGGCGCGCTGACCGACGCGGTGACCATCGCTAACGGCGGCCACTTGAGCCTGGCCGGCGGCTCGGTGCTGACCCTCGGTTCGCTGGTGCTGAACGACACGTCCAATCTCGATGTCGCCCTGGGCGCCGTCACACCGGGCGCGGCGGGCCTGGCCAACGTCACCGGCAACCTGACCCTCGACGGCAGGCTCAACATCGCCAATACCGGCGGCTTCGGCATCGGCGTGTACCGCCTGTTCGATTATGGCGGTACGCTGACCAACAACGGCCTGGATTTCGGCACGCTGCCGAGTGGCGTTCCGCTCAACGAGCTGGCGTTGCAGACCAACGTCGCCAACCAGATCAACCTGGTCGTCGGCGGCGCCGCCGATATCCGCTTCTGGGACGGCAGCCAGTTGACCGGCAACAGCGTCGTCGACGGCGGCGACGGCACCTGGAACAGCACCAACAGCAACTGGACCACCACCAACGCGGGCTTCAACGAGGCCTGGAACAGCACCTTCGCGGTGTTCCAGGGCGCGGCGGGCACCGTCACCGTTGACGGCACCCAAAGCGTCACCGGGTTGCAGTTCATCAACAACTACACCCTTGCCGGCGGCAGTGCCGGCCAGTTGCAACTGGTCAGCGGCATCAGCGGCGACACCGCGGTTCGCGTCGACAGCGGCAAGACCGCCATCCTCGACGTCAACCTCACCGGCAACGGCATCCTGAACAAGTTGGACAGCGGCACTCTGGTGCTCAATGGCAGCAACAGCCATACCGATGGCACCCGCCTCTCGGGCGGCACCCTGGTACTGGGCAACAACGACGCGCTGGGTTCCGGCAGCCTGACGACTTCCGCCGGCACCACCCTGGACACCAACACGGCGCTCAGCCTGATCAATGATCTGCACCTCAATGGCGCACTGACGCTGGGCGGCAGCCATGACCTCGTACTGAACGGTCTGGTACTTGGCAATGGCACGCTGGTGAAGAATGGCAGCGGCACGCTGACCCTGAACCAGGCCAACGACTACGCTGGCACCACGCTCAACGCCGGCACGCTGCTCCTGGGCAACAGCGCCGCCCTGGGCGTCGGCCAGCTCACTGTCGCTGGCCCGGCCAGCCTCGATACCAGCGCGGCAATGACGTTGGGCAACGCCATCGATTTCGGCGTCAATACCGGTTCCCGCCTGACCCTGGCCGGCAACCATGACCTGACCCTCAGTGGCGTGCTGAGCGGCAACGGCACCCTGATCAAACAAGGCGTCGGCACCGTCGACCTGACGGGCAACAACGATTTCAGCGGCAGCTACCGCATCGACAATGGTCGCCTCAACCTGTTGGGCAGCACGACCACCGGCAACCCGGCGATCGACATCAGCACCGCCGGCACCCTCGGTGTCGGTGCCAGCAGCGCGGTGGGCCTGCTCAGCGGGCAGGGCGCCATCGCCCTGGAAAACAACAGCGTGCTGACCGTGGCCGGCGGCAATTACACCGGCGCCATCAGCGGCACCGGCGGCCTGAACAAGGCCGGTCTCGGCATCCTGACCCTGTCCGGCGTCAGCAGCATCAGCGGCACCACCACGGTGAGCGAAGGCACCCTGTCCGTCACCGGCCAGGGCGTGCTGGGCACCTCTGGGCTGACCGTCGCCAACGGCGCCACCCTCGCTGGCACGGGCCGCATCGACGGTGCCGTGACCCTCGCCGACGGCGGCCACGTGCAGCTCGCGAGCAGCACCACCCTGACCACCGGCGCCTTGACCCTCAACAACGACGCCAACCTCGACGCCTTCCTCGGCGCTGCGGTCGCGGGCCAGGCCGGAATGCTCAAGGTCAACGGCAACCTGGTGCTCGACGGCAAGCTCAACGTCACCGACGCCGGCGGCTTCGGCCTGGGCGTGTACCGCCTGATCGACTACACCGGCAGCCTCACCGACAACGGCCTGGCAATCGGCACGATCCCCGGCGGCCTGGTAGCGGGCGACCTGGAAGTGCAAACCAGCGTCAACAATCAGGTCAACCTGCTGGTCGGCGGCGCGGCGGGT
>NZ_JANLNX010000003.1:0-3825 GCF_025466015.1 Pseudomonas sp. 5P_5.1_Bac1
AGCAACCAGTATTGGGACGGCAACACCTCGGTCGCCAACGGCACCATCGAGGGTGGCAGCGGCGTCTGGAACGCGACCAATACCAACTGGACCAAGTCCGGCGGGGCCATCAACGGTGTCTGGACAGGTGTCTCGGCAGTGTTCCAGGCAGCCTCGGGCACGGTGGTCATCGAAGGTTCGCAGAGCGTCAGCGCCCTGCAATTCAAGACCGACGGCTACGCGTTGACCGCAGGGACGGCAGGCAGCCTGAACCTGATCAACGGCACGGGTGGTTCGGCGCTGTTCACTGTCGACAACGGCGTCACGGCGCTGATCGAAGCGCCTGTCGGCGGCACCGGCAAACTGCAGAAAAGCGGTGCAGGCACCCTGGTCCTCGCCGGTAGCAACAGCTACACCGGTGGCACCTCCCTCAGCGCCGGCACCCTGGTGCTGCGCAATAACAGCGCGCTGGGTAGCAGCGCCCTGAGCCTTGCCTCCGGTACTTACCTGCGCACCGACATCAGCGATGTGCAATTGAGCAATGGCATGGTGTTCTCCGGCGTGTCCAACATTCAGGTCGACGCTGGCACCACCCTGACCCTGAACGGCGCCGTCAGCGGCGCCGGCGGTCTGCTCAAGATCGGGACCGGCACCCTGGCGCTCAATGGCAACAACTCTCAATTGGGCAATATCTGGCTCAACGCCGGTGGCCTGGTACTGGGCAGCAGCAGCGCGCTGGGCGCGGGCGGGCTGAACACGGCCAACGGCACCACGCTCGACAGCAGCCTGCCGGGCGCGCTGATTGGCAACAACGTGCTGATCAGTGGCGACCTGACCGTTCTCGGCACCCGCGACATGTCCCTGACCGGCATCGTCTCCGGCTCCGGCAACCTGATCAAGAATGGCGGCAGTGCGCTGAACCTGACCGGCGCCAACACCCTGAGCGGTACGGTCACACTGAACCAGGGCACCTTGCGCCTGGGCCAGAACACCTCGCTGGGCAACACCACGCTGACGGTCGGCGGCGCGTCCAGCCTGCAGGCGGCGGCGAATATCGCGGTCAGCAATGCCGTCACGCTCAACAGTGAACTCACCGTGGTCGGCAGTAACGACCTGACCCTTGGCGGCGTGGTGTCCGGCGCCGGCGGGCTGGTCAAGGACGGCAGCGGCAAGCTGACCTTGAGCGGCAACAACCTGTTCCAGGGCAATACCACCTTGAACGCCGGCACCCTGGTGCTGGGCAATGCCAACGCACTGGGCGCTGGCCGGCTGGATGTCGCCGGGACCGCCGCGCTGGAAAGCAGCAGCGCCTTGACCGTCGGCAACGACGTCGCCATCAGCGGCGACCTGACCGTACAGGGCAGCAACAACCTGACCCTGGACGGTTCCGTTACCGGCATGGGCAGCCTGACCAAGGCCGGCACCGCCACCCTGACCCTCAACGGCGGCAACGGGTTCTACGGCATCTACAACATCAACGGCGGTCGTCTGATCAGCAACACCGCCGTCACGCTGGGCGAGCCGAGCGCGATCAATGTCGCGTCTGGTGCCACCCTGCAACTGATCGCGGGTGCTGCCACCGGCCAGCTCAACGGCGCCGGCAACGTGCAGCTCGATGCGGGCGAATTCCGGGTTGACCAGGGCACCTTCAGTGGCGCCCTGAGCGGAAACGGCACGCTCTACAAGAATGGCAGCGGCACACTGCTGCTCAGCGGCAACAGCAACCTGGCCGGGGCGACCACCGTTGCCGGCGGCACCTTGCGGGTCAATGGCAATCTGGGCGGCGGCAGTGTCTCGGTCGAGAACGGCGCAACCCTGGCCGGCAGCGGCGCAGTGGGTGGTGCCGTGACCGTCGCCAACGGCGGCCACCTCGGCCTGGCCGGTGGTTCGGTGCTGACCCTCGGTTCGCTGGTGCTGAACGACACCTCCAACCTCGACGTCGCCCTGGGTACTGCCACGGCCGGCGCGGCAGGCCTGGCCAATGTCACCGGCAACCTGACCCTCGACGGCAAACTCAATATCACCGACACCGGCGGTTTCGGCATCGGCGTGTACCGCCTGTTCGATTACGGCGGCTTGCTGATTGACAACGGCCTGCAACTCAACGGGCTGCCGATAGGCGTTCCGGCCAACGAACTGGAACTGCAGAGCAGCGTCGCCAACCAGATCAACCTGGTGGTGGGTGGCTCGGCCGATATCCGTTTCTGGGACGGCAGCCAACTGACCGGCAATGGCACCGTCGAAGGCGGCAGCGGCACCTGGAACAGCATCACCAGCAACTGGACCACCACCAACGCCGGCCTCAACGGCGCCTGGAACAGTTCCTTCGCGGTGTTCCAGGGCACGGCGGGCACCGTCACCGTTGACGGCACTCAAAGCGTCACCGGCCTGCAATTCCTGACCGATGGCTACAGCCTGGAGGGCGGCGCCGCGGACACGCTGCAACTGGTCAACGGCACCAGCGGCTACAGCGCCGTGCGCGTCGACACCGGCAAGACCGCAACGCTGGACGTGGGTCTGGGCGGCAGCGGCATCCTGAACAAGCTGGACAGCGGCACCCTGGTGCTCAATGGCGCCAATACCTACAGCGGCGGCACCCGCCTGAGCGCGGGCACCCTGGTGCTGGGCAACAACGCCGCACTCGGCACCGGCAGCCTGCGCGTCAGCGCTGGCACCACGCTGGACAACAACACCGCTGTCAGCGCTGGCAACACCGTGATTCTCGATGGCGACCTGACCCTGGCCGGCAGCAATGACCTGACCCTGACCGGGCAGATCAATGGCAATGGCGGGCTGATCAAGAACGGCGCCAACGCACTGAGGCTCGATGGCAACAACAGCTACCAGGGCAGCACCGTGCTGAATGGCGGCACCCTGGTGCTGGGCCACAACAAGGCACTGGGCAGCAGCGTGCTCGCGGTCAACGGCGCCAGCACCGTACTCACCGCCGGTGTTTCCGAGCTGAAGAACCGCATCGAACTGGCCAGCAGCCTGACCGTGGGCAACGCCGATCCTCTTCTCCTGAGCGGGCGTATCAGCGGCAACGGCACCCTGATCAAGCAAGGCGTCGGCACCGTCGACCTAACGGGCAACAACGATTTCAGCGGCAGCTACCGCATCGACAATGGCCGCCTCAACCTGTTGGGCAGCACGACCACCGGCACCCCGGCGATCGACATCAGCACCGCCGGCACCCTCGGCGTCGCTGCCAGCAGCGCGGTGGGCCTGCTCAGCGGGCAGGGCGCCATCGCCCTGGAAAACAACAGCGTGCTGACCGTGGCCGGCGGCAATTACGCCGGCGCCATCAGCGGCACCGGCGGCCTGAACAAGGCCGGTCTCGGCAGCCTGATCCTGACCGGCGTCAGCAGCATCAGCGGCGCCACCACGGTGAGCCAAGGCGTCCTGTCCGTCACTGGCCAGGGCGTGCTGGGCACCTCTGGGCTGACCGTCGCCAACGGCGCCACCCTCGCTGGCACGGGCCGCATCGACGGCGCCGTGACCCTCGCCGATGGCGGCCACGTGCAGCTCGCGAGCAGCAGCACCCTGACCACCGGCAACCTGACCCTCAACAACGACTCCAACCTCGACGCCTTCCTCGGCGCCGCGGTCGCGGGCCAGGCCGGAATGCTCAAGGTCAACGGCAACCTGGTGCTCGACGGCAAGCTCAACGTCACCGACGCCGGCGGCTTCGGCCTCGGCGTGTACCGCCTGATCGACTACACCGGCAGCCTCACCGACAACGGCCTGGCGATCGGCACAATCCCGGGCGGCCTGGTAGCGGGCGACCTGGAAGTGCAAACCAGCGTCAACAATCAGGTCAACCTGCTGGTCGGCGGCGCGGCGGGC
>NZ_JANLNX010000063.1:0-3329 GCF_025466015.1 Pseudomonas sp. 5P_5.1_Bac1
CCCCCCAACAACGCCCAATTCACGGAGTTTCCAATGCCCACTACCGCCATCACCGGCAGCGCCTCCGGCATCGGCGCCGCCGTTGCCGCTGCCCTGCGCGCCGCCGGCCACCGCGTCATCGGTATCGACCGCGGCAACGCCGAGGTCATTGCTGACCTGTCCACCCGCGAAGGCCGCGATACGGCCATCGCCCAGGTCCTCGACCTCAGTGACGGCGTCCTCGACGGCCTGGTCTGCTGCGCCGGCGTCGGGGTCACCGCGCCGTCCTGCGGATTGATCGTGGCGATCAACCATTTCGGCGTCAGCCAGTTGCTCGGCGGCCTCGAAGACGCGCTGGCCAAGGGCAGCCATCCGGCGGCGCTGGTCATCGGCTCGGTGGCGGCGATTCGTCCCGGCGCCGAGCAGGAGCCGATGACCCTGGCCATGCTCGACAACGACGAAGCCCGGGCGCTGGATATCGCCAACACCCTGGGCGAACCCCAAGTGGCCTACGCCTGTTCCAAATATGCGATCACCCACCACGCCCGACGCCTCGCGGCGGCCTGGGGGGCCAAGGGCATCCGCCTCAACGTGGTCGCGCCCGGCGCGGTGGAAACCCCGCTGCACGATGCTTCGCGCAATGACCCGCGCTTCGGCCAGGCGGTACGCGCATTTGTCGCGCCGCTGGGGCGCAACGGTCACCCCGAGGAAATCGCCGCGCTGATCGCCTTCCTGCAGTCGCAACAAGCGGGCTTCATCCACGGCAGCGTGATGTACATCGACGGCGGCATGGACGCCATGGTCCGGCCGCAGCGGGTCTGAGGAAAACACATGAACAAGGTTGCATTCATCACCGGTGCCAGCCGCGGCATCGGTCGCGCGGCGGCGCTGGCGTTCGCCCGGGCCGGCTTCGACCTGGCGATCAGCGCCCGCACCCTCGACGAAGGCGAGCAGCACCCGCATGCCCTGCGCGATGCCAGTGGCGCGCCACTGCCGGGCAGCCTCAACGGCACCGCCGACGCTATCCGCGCCTTGGGCCGCAAGGCGCTGGTGGTGCCGATGGACCTGCTCGACAGTGACTCGGCCCTGGCCGCCTGCACGGCGGTGCTGGCCGAGTACGGCCGCATCGACGTGCTGATCAACAACGCCATCTACCAGGGCAGCGACCTCAATGCCGGCTTCATGGCCTTGCAGCCGGAAACGCTGGAGCGGATGTTCAAGGGCTACATCCTCACCCCGTTCCTGCTGACCCGCGCGGTGGCCCAGGTGATGGCGGAGCAGGGCGACGGCGTGGTGATCAACGTCACCTCCGGCGCCGGCGAAAGCGACCCGCCGGTAGCGGCCGGGAAGGGCGGCTGGGGCTATGCCTATGGCGCCGGCAAGGCGGCGGTTTCACGGTTGTCGGGGATCGTTGCGGTGGAATTGGGTGACGCCGGCGTCCGCGCCTACACCGTCAATCCCGGGGTGGTGACCACCGACGCGCTGAAAGCCACCATCGGCGAAAAAGGTGTGATCGCCCTGCGCGCCGGCAGTGCGCCGCCAGAGGTGCCGGCGGCGGTGATGCTGTGGCTCGCCACCCATGAAGACGCCAGCCAGTATCAACGCCAGACCATCGCGGCGCAGCCGTTTGCCAGGAAGCTTGGGTTGTTGGCGGACTGAGGCCAGCCGACAGTCTTCAGCGTCCGTCAGATCGAGCGCCGCCTTGCGGCGCATCGCCGGCAAGCCGACTCCCGCAGGGATTTGCGTGCACCGATGAACCTGTGGGGGCTTGCCAGCGCAGTTTCCCCAATAACCTTGTGCGCAAATTTTTCTATTGAGTGGGAGCTGTTAAAGTGCCACCAATAAAAAATCCTTCATCTTGCCAAGGTCGGGCCCGTCAATTGCTCGCGTAGCGTTGCTGCGCCGTCAGGGATGAGTCGCCTGATCCACATAGGAGTCGTTGTGGACAGACGTAAAACCGCAGTACCGCGCACCGCCCGTACCCGCTTGTCGCTGGCCGTCAGCATGGCCATGTTCGGCGCGTTCGCCGTGTCCGACCCGATCTACGCCGCGTGCACACCGGCGACGCCGACCAATGGATCGGCGGTGGACTGTTCCGGTGTCAACACGAACCTTGACCTGGCGGCCAGCAATCTGGTGATCACCCTCATGTCCGGCGGGGTCGTGACGACGTCCGATCCGAGCAAACCGGCGTTTACCGTGACGGGTACCAGTACTTCCCTGTACAACGGCGGCTCCATCGACCCCTCCATTGGCTCGTCCGCGTTCTCCTCCACCGCGCTGAAACTCGTAAGCCCCGTTTTCTCCAACCTGTCGATCACCAACGCCGCCGGCAGCGTGATCCGCGGTGTTTCCGGCGACCTCAACGGGGCGCTGATCGATCTCACCGGCGTGGCGCTGGACGTCAACAACGGGCTCTCGGGCCGTACCATCATCGATAACTACGGCCTGATTTCCACGACCCTGGCCATCGGTGCCAGCGAAAACGCGGCCAACCGGCCGGTGGTCGCGATCTACGGCGGTGGCCGGGTGATCTTCCTCAACTCCGGCAGCGTCATCGGGCGGGTCGGCTTCGAGGCCTCGCTTGCGGGCAATATCTTCACCAACGGCGGCACGGTGATCGGCAGTGTGTCGATGGGCGCCGGCGGCGCCAACACGTTCACCGCGGTCACCGGCTCGTCGGTCAGCGCCAGCGGGGCCAGCGCCGGGGAGTTGACCGTCATCGGCATGGGCGGGCTGAACTTCGCGCCTACCGGCATCGTCGATGGCGGTGCCGGTGGCAACAACACGCTCAGGCTGCAAAACGACATGAGCGGTGGCAGCGGCACCAACGTCGGCACCGGCACCATCGATTCGACGAAGTACATCAATTTCAGCAACCTGGTGGTCGACAGTGGGACCTGGACGCTGCAAGGCGCATTGTTGAGCGGTGCCTCCACCCAGGCCACCCTAGATGGCGGCGTGCTGCTGATCAACAACGGGGACTTCGCCGGTAGCGGTACGATCTACGCCAATGGCGGCACCCTCAGCAGCTCCTCGTCCTCGATCAGCATCGCCAACAACATCGTGATGGGCTACAACATCGGCACAGGCCGCAACGGCCTGACCGTCAGCAACGTCGTCACGCCGTTCACCCTGTCGGGTGTGATCTCGGGGGGGAGTAATGCCGCCCTGACCAAGAATGGCCTGTCTTCCCTGCGCCTGGACGGGACCAACACCTACAGCGGTGGCACCGCCCTCAATGGCGGCTCGCTCATCATCGGCAGCAGCCAGGCCCTGGGCACCGGCGCCGTCAGCGCCGCAACCGGCACCCGGATCGACTCCGGCGCCACCGCGACCCTGAGCAATAT
>NZ_JANLNX010000030.1:0-3183 GCF_025466015.1 Pseudomonas sp. 5P_5.1_Bac1
ACTCTCTGACTGCACCACACTGGACTTATATCGGCTTTCCCATAACGTTCCTGATCGCCCTCCTAACTTATTCCGATATCGCGTCGCTCGTAGCAAAAGGGGACAGCAAAAAGGGGACAGATTTATTTTCGGTCACTTAGAAAATAAATCCGTCCCCTTTGTCGGTACGTCCCCTTTGTCGGTACTCTTCCCGCTCCAACCAAAACAATCAAATCACGCAACTGTCACCCTATCACCACCCACCGACTCAAAAGATGCACCGAGCACGCCCGCCCGCTCAAATCGTAACTTTACCTCCTCACTAACCACTATTGCCCCCAGGTACTTCCTCAATCTAAAAATGTGTTTACCGCCGACTTTTGAAGCATCAACTACAAGATTGTAGAAAGCACGATAGCTACCGGCCAAGTCAGGCCTAACAGGATCAGATGAAGTGTAAACGTCAAACCTTGATCTAGACTCATCGACACAATCAGCCTGACTCTCAACTATCATCAGATAGTAGTCACTCGAGACTGCCTTACCTTCGATGACAACAGGCTCAAATACCACATTCATATATGGCTCATCAACATCTGGCAAACCCATCAGCGAGTCTCTAGTCTTCCGACTTAACACGGGAGCGCTCGCATATCCCGCGAGGGAATAATCTAACTCAACACCATCAAAACGAATATCAAGCACATATGCTCCAGGCTCCATAAAGTTTACTGGAGGGTCACTAAATTTCCAATTATCGACATGACGTATATCTCCAAGAACCCATTTCTCGCTTACAGTCATGTCCTGCCTAAGCAAGTAATATCTCACATTCAATTCCTTGTTAACCATTTGTTAACTTGACTACCAACGCAAAAGGGGACAGATTTATTTTTTATTCAGCTAAAAATAAATCTGTCCCCCTTTCTGGCACATCCCCACCATTACTCGACAGCTGTAAAAACATGCACATCCAGATTCACGTCAGGAAACTGACCAGGAAGAATCCTTGACAAAAGCTCGCCCCTAAGCAGCTTTAAAATAAATTCAACACAGCCGAAATTATAAATTTCTTCCTCACCCTGATCTGAGCTATGTATAGCAATCTTCCAGGACTCTGGCTCTCCATCAACCAGCCAGACAAAAGTTTCCCCATTATCAGTAACCGCCCAAGGAAAAAAAGAGCCTTTAGCCGGATATTCTGGCCTTGGGTAGTCCGAGGAAAATTCTTGCTGCAAAAAAACATATGCCTCGACAAAGTACCTACTTTTTTCAAAATTCAAGTTTGAATTTTTTGCCAACGGGTCTAGCAACCATATAAACCCATCAATTGATCCACTTCCATAAACAGAAACAAGTCCTTTAAAGTCACTTGGCAACTGCATTCCCCAATTAGACTCAAAAGCGGCCAAGGCCACACTATCAAGGCTCCGCTGAGCGGGAGGCGGAAGGATATTAATTAGCTGATCAATCATTATCATTTAATTCCATTTACGTTAGGAAAAAGGGGACGGAAAAAGGGGACGACCGCAAAAGGGGACAGATTTATTTTTTATTCAGCTAAAAATAAATCTGTCCCCTTTTTTGCTGGCGCGAGACCGGTGCCAGGTGAATACTGTATTTGTACTCTTGATTCAACTTTTCCCGCTGAGATTTTCTCTCCATGGCGCAAACAAGCCTTCCTGAAGAACTCGATCAACGACGCCATCATCAATACTACCAACATAGGTAGTATCCAATTGAAACTCAAAGGAAAGGCTGGCTTTTTCAGATAAGTACCTAACAGCACCAATCAGCTCTTCTACTTCCTCTAGATTCTTCGAGTCCACATCAAGAGGGAGTATGCTCGGCGGTAAAGCTGAATAAATTTCCAGCATCCCACCTACGACCTCCAAGCCATTCTCGTCTATCTCATCAATCAAGCTTGGTGGCGCAATGCTCCATACCCTTGACGCAGCAAGATCTTTCACAAGCTGCTGCACATCAGACTTAGTTGACTGATCCAAATCCTGAGCCACATAGAAGATTAACTTCTGCTTCGCATGATCTAGCGGCATGACATGCATTACTCAGTTCCTTTCTTCGGCGGGTATGCTGGAAGCGCTGACCCAGGACCGCCAGGATTATATCTAAAGCCTCCCGGCATATGCGCGTCTAAATGACGTGTATGGACCGCAAAAGGACCGCAAAAGGGGACAGATTTATTTTTTATTCAGCTAAAAATAAATCTGTCCCCTTTTCTCTTGCCTTTTCTCATTTTGTCGTAAAGCGAGTAGTCGCTGTCTTCAGCCGCCAGCAGGTCGAGTCTGCCGCCCGCCACCAGGTAGGCTTCGTCTCCGGCGGTGACGCGGCTGGCGCCAAAGGGATGCAACTTGACTGCAGAAAGGATGCAAATAGGATGCAAATAGGATGCAAAAGAGTGCAATCAGGGTGCAGATAGAGTGCAAAACACCGGCGCAAGGCCGGTGTCAAAAGTGTCAGATCAAGTTGAAACTTCTACAACTCACCAAACCTCATGGGTCTCGGCTCTGTAATTCTTTTCAATACGCTCAACAAGCAATGGCGCACTGATAATTCCTCTTGTGGAATGCTTCAGCTCTTCCGAGTTAATCTCCCTCTCCAGCCGAAGTGCTTCGCTTCCATTCCATAGCCAAATAGAGCCTCCCGGCCCGCCATTCCTGGAACGGAACGTAGGAAACACTTGTAACCTTTCGGGAACCGGAACATTTGCCACAACGGATAGAAGGCCTTGATTTACCGCACTTTGAACAACAAAAAATGCGGAAAATTGTGGTTCACCATCAACAACAACCGAAAAATCTTTTGGTTTTTCATTATGAAATCCGGGGAACATACGTATTAAAAAACCAAATTCCGGATGCTTATGAGTAACTTGCGCATATGCGACACCCTGCGAGGTTAACACCTGCAAAATGTCGCCCAGCTTTACCTTCTTAGCCATTTAAAATCCTTCATATCCAGCTTTTTTCAGCAGCTCGGCGCCGCGAATCAAACCCTGCTCATACTTAGTCGGGTTTTTGACAGACGATATAGAGTTAATCCTATTGATTAACGCAAAGAAAAAGCGGACGGATTTATTTTCTTTAACCCGACCTTGGCCGACCCTGTCCCCGCAGTTCTAATCTGACACCTGATATTTTCTCCACCTCATCAACAAAGCGATCAGCGCCGGTCAACTGCCCA
>NZ_JANLNX010000064.1:0-2959 GCF_025466015.1 Pseudomonas sp. 5P_5.1_Bac1
CGCCGCGGTGGTGCGTATCGAGCAGGGTCCAGTGACCGGCGAAACCCCGTTGATGCCGATTCAGCATTGGTTCTTCGACAGCCCGATTCCTGAGCGTCATCACTGGAACCAGTCGGCGCTGCTCAAGCCGACCGTGCACCTGGAGGCAGCGCCGCTGGAAGCGGCCTTGCAGGCACTGCTGGTGCATCACGATGCGCTGCGCCTGAGCTTCGTCGAGGGGCGCGCACGCTTCCGTGACGCGGCGGCTGGCGAGTTGCTGTGGGTGCGCGAGCTGTCCAGCCGCGATCAATTGACCGCGCTGACCAACGAAGTCCAGCGCAGCCTCGACCTGCAAAACGGCCCGCTGTTGCGCGCCCTGCTGGTCAACCTGCCGCAGGGCGAACAGCGCCTGCTGCTGGTGATTCATCACCTGGCAGTGGACGGTGTGTCCTGGCGGATTTTGCTGGAGGACCTGCAAGCGGCCTATAACGGTGCCGCGCTGCCGGCCAAGACCCATTCGGTCAAGGTCTGGGCCGAACACCTGCGCACCTTCGCCGGTACTTCGGCGCTGGAGCAGGAACTGGGCTGGTGGCAGGCGCAGTTGCAGGGCGTCAGCGATGCGCTGCCGCTGGACCGTGCCGACGGCGGCCGCCAGCACAAGCACGAAGCGACCGTGCGCACGCAGTTGAACAGCGCGCTGACCCGCCAGTTGCTGCAGGACGCCCCGGCGGCCTACCGCACCCAGATCAACGACCTGCTGCTCACCGCGCTGGCCCGCGTCATCAGTCGCTGGAGCGGCAACGCCGAGACGCTGGTGCGCCTGGAAGGCCACGGCCGCGAAGACCTCTTCGACGGCCTCGACACCACCCGCACCGTCGGCTGGTTCACCAGCCTGTACCCGGTGAAGCTGACCCCGGCCGCAGAGCTGGGCGCGTCGATCAAGGCGATCAAGGAACAACTGCGCGCCGTGCCGAACAAAGGCCTCGGCTACGGCGTGCTGCGCTACCTGGGCAGCGATGCGGCGCAAGCCAGCCTCGCGGCGCTGCCGCAGGGCGAGATCGTCTTCAACTACCTCGGCCAACTGGACGCCAGCTTCGCTGCCGAAGGCGCATTGTTCGCGCCGTCCGGCGAAGGCAGTGGCGAAGGCCAGAGTCCTGAGGCGCCGCTGGGCAGCCTGCTGGCGATCAACGGCCAGGTGCTCAATGGCGCGCTGGAACTGGCGTGGAGCTTCAGCAACGAAGTGTTCGACGTCCAGACCGTGCAAGCCCTGGCCGATGCCTACGGCCAGGAACTGCAACAGCTGATCGAGCACTGCGTGGCCGCCGGTGTGGCCGGCGTGACGCCATCGGACTTCCCGCTGGCCGGCCTGGACCAGCCGCAACTGGACAGCCTGCCGCTGGCCGCGGCGCAGATCGCCGACATCTATCCGCTGTCGCCGATGCAGCAGGGCATGCTGTTCCACAGCCTGTACGAGCAAGAGGGCGGTAGCTACGTCAATCAGATGCTCGCGCAGGTGCGCGGCCTCGATGTCGAGCGCTTCCGCGCGGCGTGGCAGGCGGTGGTGGATAACCACGATGTGCTGCGGGCGAATTTCGTCAGCGGCTTCGCCCAGCCGTTGCAGGTGATTCGCCGGCAGGTGGCGGTGTCCTTCGCCGAACTGGACGTGCGTGGTCAGACCCTATCGGACGAGGCCCTGGCGGCCTGGGCCGAGGCGGACAAACAGCGCGGCTTCGATCTGCAACGCGACCCGCTGCTGCGCCTGACCTTGCTGCGCACCGCCGAGGACAGCCACTACCTGGTGTTCACCAGCCACCACATCCTGCTCGACGGCTGGAGCAACTCGCGCATGCTCGGCGAGGTGCTGCAACGCTACAGCGGTCATGTGCCGCCGACGGGCAAGCGCTACCGCGACTACATCGAATGGCTGCAACGCCAGGACGCCAAGGTCGGCCAGGACTTCTGGCTGGGCCAACTGGCCGAGCTGGACGAGCCGACCCGCCTGGTGCCGGTGTTCAAGGCACCGGTGGAAGGCGAGGGCTTCGCCGACCTGTTGTTGACCCTGGACAGCGCACGCACCCGTCGCCTCAACGACTTTGCCCGCGACCAGCGCGTCACCGCCAACACCTTGTTGCAAGCGGCCTGGATGCTGGTGTTGCAACGCTACACCGGGCAGTCGGGCGTGACCTTCGGCGCCACCGTCGCCGGGCGTCCGGCCGACCTGCCGGGTGTCGAAGAACAGCTTGGCCTGTTCATCAACACCTTGCCGGTGGTGGGCCGTCCGCGGGTCGAGCAGACCGTGGCCGAGTGGGTGCAACAGGTCCAGGCGCAGAACCTGGCCCTGCGCGAACACGAGCACACGCCGCTGTATGACATCCAGCGCTGGGCGGGCTGGAATGGCGAAGCGCTGTTCGACTCGATCATGGTCTTCGAGAACTACCCGATCGCCGACGCGCTGCATGGCGCGGCGCCGGATGCACTGGTGTTCGACAAGGTGGTCAGCCAGGAGCAGACCCACTATCCGCTGACCCTGGTGATCGAGGCGGGCGACGAGCTGGCCGTGCGCATGAGCTACGACCGTCAGCAACTGGCCGGCGATACCGTCGCGCAACTGGCGGCGCATTTCGAGCACCTGCTGCTGGCGCTGGTGGCCAATCCGCAGGCGGCGCTGGGCGAGTTGTCGATGCTGTCCGCGGTCGAACAGCAACAGATCCTCGGCGACTGGAACGCCACCGCCGCCGAGTTCCCAAGCGAGGCGTGCATCCAGAGCCTGATCGAGGCGCAGGTTGCCTTGACGCCGGACGCTCCGGCGCTGGTGTTTGCTGGTGAAGAACTGAGCTACGCCGAGGTCAACCGCCGTGCCAACCAACTCGCTCACAAACTGCGCGAACTGGGCGTTGGCCCGGATGCGCTGGTGGGCATTTCGGTCGAGCGCAGCCTGGAAATGGTCATCGGCCTGGTGGCGATTATCAAGGCGGGCGGT
>NZ_JANLNX010000099.1:0-2351 GCF_025466015.1 Pseudomonas sp. 5P_5.1_Bac1
CAAGACTTGGGTACACAATACTGGGCCTTGTAGGTTGCCTCCGGATTATTTCGAAGGCGGTGCAAAAGAGGCAGTAATTCCTAGTGGTTTTTCAAGCGCAGATGACTTTGCACGTTTTGGTACGGATATGAGGGATGGCTTATCCCGTGCGGGTTATGGAGATGTAGAGCCCATTCTTCAAGGAAGCGCCGTAACAGGGCAAAGTTTCAAAACTGGACAAGCATTTGATGCAGGAAGGGTTAGCGATTTCGATGTGGCACTGGCAAGTCCAGAGCTGTTACAGCGTGCTCAATCTTTAGGCATCGGGGTTAGAAGTGGCGGAACGCGCACTGGCCCATTGAGTGCAAGAGATTTGCAAGCTCTCGGATTGCAGGACCTAGCTAGCGAGTTAAGCTCACAAGCAGGTCGTGAGGTTAACTTTATGATTTATGACTCTTCGGCCGCAGCTACAAGCCGAGCACCAAGCGTAGTGCTACCAAAATGAAGACTTATGATTTGTATGGAACGAAATGTTTGAGCCTTGTTTTGGCAAGGGCACAGGTAGAAGAACTTGCAGGAATTTCACTTGAAGAAAGAGACAGTACTTATCATGGAGGCATTTATTACCTTCATGGTGACAATAGTTCGGAGCACTTTGTTCTGAAAAATAATATTGACCCTTTTGATGGTGAACCTATAGAGCAAGCATTTTCGGATTACCCGATTCTATTTTATATAAACGCAACAAATCGCTCTCTTGAGTTAATGGATGCACTAAAAGTAGAGGGGGGATTTAGTTTGCTTAGGCACGAGATTTTTTGATGTGTCGTGGAGGGGCTTTCGCGCCTTGCCTTCCGATGGCTGCGCCACCGAACCATTAGGGACTCTTTATTTGCGATTGATTTAGGTCGGGCCGTGACTGACTGAAAACCCGCGTCGGGGTGGTTTTGTTCAGCGACCGCGAATCGGCTGGGCCGACCGGCTCGCAGGCCGCGTCCTGTCTGGCGTTGCGCGTGTAGACAACGAAATTCGCGTCGGGTGATACTGTTGGTGCAAAAGCCGCAGGTGAAGCTTCAATACCTGTGCCCGGTCGAGTGCAATCTCGTATAAATATTGCCAATGGGCGCACGGAAACTACCCCGCTCCGTGATACTGGAAAACCTGTATCTGCGGGCTTTGATCACGTTGTGAAAGGTCATTTCGACGTAGAAGTCTCCAATTCCCGCTCTGTGTTTACTATTAGCCCAAATGAATTGAAGGGGGTTCTTCAGAGTAGCCCAGTCGTAAAGTCACCTGTTACTGCGCTACCAGATGGTCAATTTGTAAGGACCGTTGATACGGGCAGAGTCATCGGAACTACTACGCTGAAAGATGGAGGTGTTCCTACCTCTGTGATAAAAGTATTTACCGATAAGGCGGGTAACTTGATAACGGCTTTCCCAGCTAAGGCAGTGAACTAATGCGAACTCTCCCTGTGTATGTGTGGCGTGAACTTCAATTGGCTATGACACTGCTGGATGAGAATTCATCTTTAAGGGAGGCTCTTGGGGTGATTCTTTTGTGGATTAGAGATAACTACAAATACTTCACGGTTGAGCCGTTTTCGACCTATGGGATTGATGAGTTTTCGCATATTGATGAGAATTTGATGCCGGTTGAATTTTCGTCATTTCTACCTGGCGATATAGCTCATTTAAAGAAAGTGATTTTTGGGTATCAAGCTAATGAAGCAGAGCTTATTGCCAGATTTTTACGTGACACAATGGAAGCGTTGGTGACTGTCGAGACCGATAGACAATGCCCTAGGTGTCAATCCGACGGGATGCGTATTTTTGTCGGTAAATATAACGGGTTGCTTGCTTATCAGTGTAACGTCTGTGGTCACTCCACTTATTCAGATGGTTCTAAGGTGGGTGGTGGAGAGTTGGAGTTTGTGAGTGAGAAAAGATTGCGAGAGCTCAACATGATCTAATGGTGCAAAAGCGGACAGAAAAGGGGACAGATTTATTTTTAGCTGAATAAAAAATAAAAAAATAAATCTGTCCCCTTTTGCGCACGCTCCGGGAGTTCCGCATGTACATTTCGGAGTTAAAGATCCTGTGACTGGAAAATATATTTCTAATAATCATGTTCCCTATGCAGACTAGGATATGTCTATCGCTCGGAAGGGTATTGTTGTCACTGGCGAATATTCTGGCTGGGAAATTGTTGTTGCGGACGACCGTGATGGCGACACTGGCGGGTATTATCTTTACTTGAAGAAAAGTGATGTTGAAGGGCTTGACTACTGGTTCGAACATGAGGCAGGACTTCAGGCTCAGCTAGTTGATTTTGAGGTGGAGTGGATAGTTTAGTAAGTTAATTCATCGAGC
>NZ_JANLNX010000033.1:0-2197 GCF_025466015.1 Pseudomonas sp. 5P_5.1_Bac1
ATTCAACACGTTGTTCGGGGCGATGAAGTCGACCGAGCCGCTCGAAGCGTTGACTGGGATGGTGATCGACTGGCCGTTGGCCAGGGTGATGACCAGTGGTGCGCCGGTGACCGGGGCAGTGACGCTCGCGGTGTAAGTAACCACACCGCCTTCAACAGCACTGGCAGTCGCCGTCAGGGTGACGGTCGACGTATCAATCGAATCCGTAACCGCGGTGACGGCGGCAGTCGGGCTGACTTCCAGGTGCTCGAAATCACCGCCAGTGGTGCCGGTCACGGTCACGCTGACGTTTCCGCCATCCACGTACACCGTGTCTTTCGGCGCCGCGAAGGTCACGCTGCCTTCAGTCGCATCCTTGGCAATGGTGATGACCTCACCATTGCTCAAGGTGACCTTCATCTCAGTGCCAGCCGGATTGGTCAGCTTGGCGGTGTAAACAATGCTGCCGCCTTCCTGGACGGAACCGGTGGCCGAGAGGGTCAGACCGGTGGTGTCGAGGCGAGCTGGGTCATCGGTGACGACGGTGGTCGGAGTACCTGCGGTTTCCAGGTGCTCGTAGTTGCCGCCAGTCACGCCGGTGATGCTGTTGGTGAGCGGGGTGTTGGTGTTCAGCACGTTGTTCGGTGCGATGAAATCGACCGAGCCGCTCGAGGCGTTAACCGGAATAGTGATCGACTGACCGTTGGCCAAGCTGATAACCAGCGGTGCGCCGGTCACTGGGGCCGTTACCGAAGCGGTGTAGGTGACAACGCCACCTTCAACAGCACTGGCGGTCGCGGTCAGAGTCACGGTCGACGTATCAATCGAATCCGTAACAGCGGTGACTGCTGCGGTTGGGCTGACTTCCAGGTGTTCGAAGTCGCCGCCAGTGGTGCCAGTGATGGTCACGCTTACGCTGCCTGCGTCGACATACACGGTGTCTTTTGGTGCTGCGAACGTGACGGAGCCTTCGGTGGCATCCTTGGCGATGGTGATGGTCTCACCGTTGCTCAAGGTGACCTTCATCTCAGTGCCGGCTGGATTGGTCAGCTTGGCGGTGTAGACGATATTGCCACCTTCCTGAACGGTGCCGGTGGCAGACAAGGTCAAACTGGTGGTGTCCAGGCGAGCCGGATCGTCGGTGACGACGGTGGTCGGAGTGCCCGCAGTTTCCAGGTGCTCGTAGTTGCCGCCAGTCACACCGGTGATGCTGTTGGACAGCGGGGTGTTGGTATTCAACACGTTGTTCGGAGCGATGAAATCGACCGAGCCGCTGCTTGCATTGACCGGAATGGTGATGCTTTGGCCGTTAGCCAGAGTAATGACCAGCGGTGCGCCGGTGACTGGAGCCGTTACCGAAGCGGTGTAGGTGACAACTCCGCCTTCTACCGCGCTAGCGGTGGCGGTGAGGGTCACGGTGCTGGTGTCGATGCTGTCGGTGACAGCAGTGACGGCAGCAGTCGGGCTGACTTCGAGGTGCTCGAAGTCGCCACCAGTGGTGCCAGTGATGGTGACGCTGACGCTACCGGCATCCACGTAAACAGTGTCTTTTGGTGCTGCGAAGGTCACGCTGCCTTCGGTCGCATCCTTGGCGATGGTGATGGTCTCACCGTTGCTCAAGGTGACCTTCATTTCGGTGCCGGCTGGGTTGGTCAGCTTGGCGGTGTAGACGATGTTGCCGCCTTCCTGAACCGAGCCAGTCGCGGACAAGGTCAGACCGGTAGTGTCGAGGCGAGCCGGGTCATCGGTGACGACGGTAGTCGGAGTACCCGCGGTTTCCAGGTGCTCGTAGTTGCCGCCAGTCACGCCGGTGATGCTGTTGGTGAGCGGCGTGTTGGTATTCAACACGTTGTTCGGTGCGATGAAGTCCACCGAGCCGCTGCTTGCATTAACCGGGATGGTAATCGACTGACCGTTGGCCAGAGTGATGACCAGCGGCGCGCCGGTGACCGGAGCTGTGACGCTTGCGGTGTAAGTAACCACACCGCCTTCAACGGCACTGGCAGTTGCCGTCAGCGTGACGGTCGAGGTATCAATCGAATCCGTTACAGCAGTAACCGCCGCGGTCGGGCTGACTTCCAGATGTTCGAAATCACCACCGGTGGTGCCGGTGATGGTCACGCTGACGCTGCCGGCGTCGACGTACACGGTGTCTTTTGGTGCTGCGAAGGTCACGGAGCCTTCGGTCGCATCCTTGGCGATGGTGATGGTTTCACCG
>NZ_JANLNX010000076.1:0-2143 GCF_025466015.1 Pseudomonas sp. 5P_5.1_Bac1
CACCGATGATCCGGCCCGTTTGGACACCACCGGCCTGACGCTCAGCGCAACCGGTTCCGTCCAGGAAGGCGGCAACATTGTTTACACCGCCAAGCTGACCAATCCAGCCGGCACCGAGATGAAGATCACCTTGAGCAACGGTGAAACCATCACCATCGCCAAGGATGCGACCGAAGGCAGCGTGACCTTCGCAGCACCAAAAGACACCGTTTACGTCGACGCCGGCAGCGTCAGCGTGACCATCACCGGTACCACTGGTGGCGACTTCGAGCATCTGGAAGTCAGCCCAACCGCGGCGGTTACTGCTGTAACGGATTCGATTGATACCTCGACCGTCACCCTGACCGCGACTGCCAGTGCTGTTGAAGGTGGTGTGGTTACTTATACCGCTTCGGTAACGGCTCCAGTGACTGGCGCTCCGCTGGTCATCACCTTGGCTAACGGTCAGTCGATCACCATTCCGGTTAATGCGAGCAGCGGTTCGGTCGATTTCATCGCTCCGAACAACGTGCTCAACACCAACACGCCGCTGACCAACAGCATCACCGGCGTGACTGGCGGCAACTACGAGCACCTGGAAACCGCTGGCACGCCGACCACCGTTGTCACCGATGATCCGGCTCGTCTGGACACCACCGGCCTGACCTTGTCCGCGACCGGCTCCGTCCAGGAAGGCGGCAACATCGTCTACACCGCCAAGCTGACCAATCCAGCCGGCACCGAGATGAAGATCACCTTGAGCAACGGTGAAACCATCACCATCGCCAAGGATGCGACCGAAGGTTCTGTCACCTTCGCTGCACCGAAAGACACCGTGTACGTCGACGCCGGCAGCGTCAGCGTGACCATCACCGGCACCACCGGTGGTGACTTCGAACATCTGGAAGTCAGCCCAACCGCGGCGGTTACTGCTGTAACGGATTCGATTGATACCTCGACCGTCACGCTGACGGCGACTGCCAGTGCCGTTGAAGGCGGTGTGGTTACTTACACCGCAAGCGTCACAGCTCCGGTCACCGGCGCGCCGCTGGTCATCACTCTGGCCAACGGCCAGTCGATCACCATCCCGGTTAATGCAAGCAGCGGCTCGGTGGACTTCATCGCACCGAACAACGTGCTCAACACCAACACCCCGCTGATCAACAGCATCACTGGCGTGACTGGTGGCAACTACGAGCACCTGGAAACCGCAGGTACTCCGACTACCGTAGTGACCGATGACCCAGCGCGCCTCGACACCACCGGCCTGACGCTCAGCGCCACTGGCTCGGTTCAAGAAGGCGGCAACATCGTCTACACCGCCAAGCTGACCAACCCAGCCGGCACTGAAATGAAGATCACCTTGAGCAACGGTGAAACCATCACCATTGCCAAGGATGCAACCGAAGGCTCCGTCACGTTCGCAGCACCAAAAGACACCGTTTATGTCGACGCGGGTAGCGTCAGCGTGACCGTCACCGGTACCACTGGCGGTGACTTCGAGCATCTGGAAGTTAGCCCGACTGCTGCCGTGACCGCGGTTACAGATTCGATTGATACCTCAACCGTCACGTTGACCGCGACTGCCAGCGCGGTTGAGGGTGGTGTAGTGACTTACACCGCTTCGGTAACTGCTCCAGTGACCGGTGCTCCGCTGGTCATCAGTCTCGCCAACGGTCAGTCGATCACCATCCCTGTGAATGCGAGCAGCGGCTCGGTCGACTTCATCGCACCGAACAACGTGTTGAACACCAATACGCCGCTGACTAACAGCATCACCGGCGTCACCGGCGGCAACTACGAGCATCTGGAAACCGCCGGTACTCCAACCACCGTCGTGACCGACGATCCGGCTCGTCTGGACACCACTGGCCTGACCTTGTCCGCGACTGGTTCCGTCCAGGAAGGCGGCAGCATTGTTTACACCGCCAAGCTGACTAACCCGGCTGGCACTGAAATGAAGATCACCTTGAGCAATGGTGAAACCATCACCATTGCCAAGGACGCTACCGAAGGCAGCGTGACCTTCGCAGCCCCGAAAGACACTGTTTATGTGGATGCCGGCAGCGTCAGCGTGACCATCACGGGCACCACCGGTGGTGATTTCGAACACTTGGAAGTCAGCCCGACTGCTGCCGTAACTGCGGTTACCGACAGCATCGAC
>NZ_JANLNX010000020.1:0-1919 GCF_025466015.1 Pseudomonas sp. 5P_5.1_Bac1
CGCCAAGGTACGTTACGACTTCTAAGCAGCGGCAAGCTTTGAGCTGGAAGCTGCAAGGAAAGGCCGAAGCAGCGGTGCTGCAGAGGGATTTTTCTCGTAGCTTGCAACTTGAAACCGCCCAAGCCTGAAAATGAAAAGCCCCCGATCATGATCGGGGGCTTTTTTTTGCTGAGTGGTTGGGAGCCTCAAGCTACAAGTGAAAGCAGCGCACCGCTCCTTCTTGAAACTTGCAGCTTCAAACTTGCAACTGCCTGACAAATGCACCTTTTGCGGCAACCAGCCGCATACGAAGCTGGCGTCAAAAGATGTCATTTCAAGGACCGGTTCGTTACCATTCCGCCGCGCTTGCTGCGTGGTACTAAATAGCCACTAACACCAGCCAGGCTTGCACCACGCAAGGACGCATCGTGATCTCCAAAACGTTTAAGGATTAAACAGTGGCCTCACCTATTTTTCGCAAGACCTTGCTCGCCCTGGCGGTAACCGCCACCACCCTGCCCGCTTGGGCTGAGACCGTGCAGTTGACCAATGCCGGCTTCCTCAGTGAACGCCAAACGTACAGCGAAACTCTCGAAATCACCGGCACCTACACCGGCGGTAGCGACGAGGACGCCATCGAATTCAATGGTAGTCACCTGCAGAAAGACCTGATCCTCAACGCCACTATCAATAGCACCGGTGACTTCGCCGGCGGCGTGGACATGGATGTCTACGAAGACGGCAATATCTGGATCAACAACCAGATCGACGGCAGCGTCATCAACAAAGGCAGCATCAGCGCGATCGGCGGCGGCGCCAACGCACTGATGATCGACCCGGCCATCATCGGCGGCAGCGTGATCAACGAAGGCCTGCTGCTGGCCAAGGGCGAACCCCTGACCGACGATGGCGGTACCGACGTGGCCCGCGCCATCGACATGGGTGGTTCGACCACCATCAAAGGCGATCTGGTGAACGCCGCCACCGGCCGCATCATCGCCGAGGGCCGTGACGCCAAGGGCATCAACCTGGAAGGCGGCGAGATCGTCGGCAAGGTCATCAACCGCGGCCTGATCCAGGTCACCGGTGCAGGCGCCACCGCTATCGACGTCACCTCGAACGAGCGCTGGCAGCAGGTCGATATGACCGACCTGGCGGGCATCGAGAACCACGGCAGCATCATCGCCACCGGCGACGACGCCGAAGGTATCCGCATCGATGGCGCCCGCTTCACCAGTACGACCGGCCAAGTGATCAACACCGGAACCATCCAGGCCACCGACGCCGCTATCGTCATTGGCAGTTTCAATATCGATCTGAAAAGCTACTACAACGAGTTCCTTGACCAATACATGCCACTGCACGTAATCAACAGTGGCAAGCTGATTTCCGGGGACGAAGCGCTTGACGCCAGCGAAAGCAATCGCAACGTCTACCTGTATCTGCAGAACGGCAGCGAGATCATCGGCAACCTGATCGGGCTGAAAAATATTTATGTCGACGGCAATGCCAACTTTACCGGTACCAGCACCGCAGATGACGGCTACAACATTCGCATGAAGGACGCCGCCAACCACTGGCTGGAAGTCGGCAGTTTCTCCGACTACCCACCGTCGCACCTGAACCTGCTCAGCGCGCACACCAGCCTCGACGGCAACCTGTATGTAGCCAGCAACTCGTCGCTGGGGCTAAACCTGAGCAGTGCCACCAACCCGCAAACCGCTGTCCTGAGCGTCACCGACACCGCCGAGTTCGGCAAGAACGCGCAGATCAAATTGACCGCCCAGGGCGCGGACTTCTCCGCCAGCGGTAGCACCTACAAGTTGATCGAGGCCGGCCGGATCGACTCGCTGGACGAAAACGACGACGTCGACCCGAACGGCAAACTGAACCTGGTCAGCTCCTCGGCCCTGCTGAAAATCGACAGCTACAGCGTCGAA
>NZ_JANLNX010000046.1:0-1486 GCF_025466015.1 Pseudomonas sp. 5P_5.1_Bac1
AGACTTGCGAAGCAAGTCGTAGACCGCGTGGCCCCGAAAGGCGCCGGAGGGAGGGGACCCGGAGCGCAGCGTAGGGCCGGATGTGGGAGCGAGCGGTTTTGCCTACTTTTTCCAAGAAAAATCTATGGTCACCCCATTTTTCGCAATACTGATCATTGGATGAAGTGGATGGCTTGCTTAAATCTATCCGGCGTCTATGGGCTCGTATCCCGCGCCACGATGAGTGTTCGCACCCGGCGATCCTAATAAAGTAGGCGGCCTCAGGGGCCAATTTTTCTTCCAGGATCATAGCCAGGCCGATCGGCCGTTTACTTCATCTGTTGTTCAGCTATCGCAAAACCTGATGGTGAAACACGGTGCAGACAGCGGGGTCAGGCGTTCATTGCGGCTGGCCCCGCTTCATATTGTGTGTGTCGCGTAGCAATGGCCCAAGCAATGCGGGCCAGTTTGTTGGCCAACGCGCAGGCCACCACATTGGAGTGGCGTCGCGCTGATAGCAAACGTACCCACTCCGCCAATGGGCCTTTTTGATGCTCCAAGCGCATCATGTAGACCCGGGCGCATAGCACCAGCAAGTATCGAAGGTTTTTGTTGCCGCGCTTGCTGATTCCTAACAGTCCCTGTCTGCCACCTGTGCTGTATTGCTTGGGAACCAAACCCACAGATGCTGCAAAATCACGACTGCTGCTGTATTGCTGACCGTCGCCCATTTCTACAGCCAGTAGGCTGGCGGTGATCGGCCCGACACACGGAATGCTCAGCAAACGACTGCCTAGATCATCGTCAGCCAACTGGCTTTCCAGCTCTTTGTCCAACAACTTGATTTGTTCGTTCAGATAGCTGAAGTGATCATGCAGGCGTTGCAGCAACGCCACGAGACGTACAGGCAAGTCGTGCTGTTCAAGAATTGAGGCAAGGCGTTTGATCACCGCCAGGCCTGTCGGCAGGCTGACGCCGAATTCAAGCAGGAAGCCGTGCATCTGATTCACAGTCTTGGTGCGGTCGCGAATCAGTGATTCACGTATCCGATGGGAAACCGAAAGTATCTGCTGGTCAGGCGATTTCGGCGTCACAAAGCGCATAGATGGCCGGGACGCGGCTTCGCATATCGCTTGTGCATCGACGAAGTCATTTTTGTTGCTCTTGACGAAGGGCTTAACGAACTGAGGCGAAATCAGCTTGGCTTCATGCCCCATCGCCTTGAGCTCTCGTGCCAGATAGTGCGAGCCAGCGCAGGCCTCCATCACCACTGTGCAAGTAGGATGATTGGCCAGAAACAACATCATCTGCTGCCTTGAGCACTTCTTGCGCGATACCTCTTTGCCGGATTTGTCTTGGCCATGCAGGTGGAAAGTATGTTTGCCGATATCGATGCCGATCAGTGTCACGTTGCTCATGATGACGGTCTCCGCAGGAAAAACACCCTGCGAAAGCGTACGCCTCGCAGGGTGCCGGGGTGACCATCTCATTAAGTAGGCCGCCGTAA
>NZ_JANLNX010000050.1:0-240361 GCF_025466015.1 Pseudomonas sp. 5P_5.1_Bac1
TACCACGCCGGATGCTGATCTGCGCTTTGTCGACGGCGGCGCCGCGTTCAGCACCCAAGGCGTACCGATCGCCAAGGATGCGGCGGTGGTCGAGGCGGGGCTGGATGTGAGTGTTGGCGCAGCGGGCAAGCTGGGTGTTGGTTATTCGGGACAATTGTCCAGCGATAACCGGGACCATGCGGTGACTGTGAGCTTCAGCATGGGCTTCTGACCCAGCCGGCCCCAATCGCTGGCAAGCCAACTCCCACAGGTACGGCGCATGCCCACACTGTGGGAGCCGGTCTTGCCGGCGATGAGGTCAGCAGCAACACCACAAAACCCGGCGCTCGAGCCTACCGGCTCGACGCCGTCCCCCACTGCACCACCAACATTCCCGCCACGATCAACCCCACCCCGAGCAAGCGCAGCAGGTTCACCGGGCGCTCCGGCAGCCCCATCAACCCCCACTGATCGATCGCCAGCGACGACAGCACCTGGCCGGCCACCACGCACACGATGAATCCCGCCGCACCCAGGCGTGGCGTCAGGATCAGCGCCGCGGTGATATAGGCCATCCCGGCCACGCCGCCGAACCACGCCCACCACGGTGCCTGTGCCAGCGCGGCGACTTGCGGCGCGGGGGCGCGCATCAGCCACAACGCCGGCAGCACCATCAGCACACTCACCGACAACGACACCAGCGTCGCCCACAACGGATGCCCCAACAGGCGGCCCAGCGCGGCATTACTGCCGGCCTGAAACGGCACGGCGGCACCCGCCAGCAGGGCGATCAACGGCAACAGAACGACGGCGGGAGAAAAACTCGGGTTCATGGCGGACTCCTTGATTCACGCGGTAGGCATAAGGCAGTCTTGGTTATCCATTCACTGGATGGAAATTCGAATTCCGCACAGGGGCTATTCGCCTGATGGATGATCTGCGCCGTATCGACCTCAACCTGCTGCTGACCCTGCACGCCTTGCTGGCTGAACAGCACGTCTCCCGCGCCGCCTTGCGCCTGCACCGCAGCCAGCCGGCGGTGAGCCATGCGCTGGCGCAGCTGCGGGAGATTTTCGCCGACCCGCTGCTGGTGCGCCGTGGCGGCCGCCTGCAACCCACCGCCCGCGCGCTGGAGTTAACCCAGCCGCTGCAAGACGCGCTGCAACAACTCGATGGCCTGCTCAGCAGTCCCGGCTTCGACCCGACGCGGGCGCGGCGCAGCTTTCGTCTGGCGATGTCGGATTACGGCGCGCGGGTGGTGTTGCCGCGGCTGATGCGTGGCCTGCGCGAGGACGCGCCGGAGGTCGATCTGGTGGTGACCCAAGGCAGCCGCGAGGCGATGCTCAGTCAACTGTTCGACGGCGAGATCGACCTGGCGTTGGGGGTATTCCCCACGCTGGCCGCGCCATTGCGGGCCGAAACCCTGTTCGAAGAGCGCTTCGCCTGCCTGGCCGACCGCGACAGCCTTCCGCCCCGTGGCGGGCTGACCTTGCCGCAATGGCTGGCGCGGCCCCATGTGCTGGTGGCGGTGCGGCCCGGAGCCGACAACGAAATCGACCTGGCCCTGGCCGCCCTTGGCGAACAGCGCCGCGTCGCCCTGGCCTTGCCCCACTGGACCGCAGCGACCGAAGTCATCGCCGGCACTGACCTGCTGCTCACCGTCGCCCGCCGCAGCCTGGCGGGGCGCCTGTCACTGAGCGGGCTGCGTTGCTTCGAACCGCCGCTGCCGATTCGCGCCTTCAACTTCCAGCAGGCCTGGCACGAACGCCGCGAAGGCGACGCCGCGCACCGCTGGCTTCGGGGCCGCGTGATGCAAGCGTGCCTGCTGGAGCCCGACACCGCGTAAGATAGCCAGCCCGTTCACCACGACATGGAGTTTGCCGATGAACCCGAGAATCCACCTTGCCGCCCTGGCCCTGCTGATGGGCAGCCAGATGGCCCAGGCCGACACCTACAGCCAGTGCATGAAAACCGCCAACACCACGGCCGACATGAATGACTGCAGCGGCGCCGAATACAAACGCCAGGACACCCGCCTGAACGCCGCCTACAAAGCGGCCATGGCCAGCCTTGAACAACCCCAGCAAGAAAAACTGCGCGACGCCCAGCGCCAATGGGTGAAATACCGCGACGCCAACTGCGGTGTGTACTACACCCTCACCGGCGGCACCATCGACCTGCTCAATGGTGCGGGTTGCGAACTCGACATGACCCGGCAGCGGGCGGATGAGTTGGAGAAATTGCCGCAGACGTGAGGGGAGAGCGGTTTGGCGCAGAACCTGTAGGCGCGGCTAAAGGCCGCTCCTACAGGATCGTGAGCGGCCCCAGGCAACCGACTAAACCGCAGCCACCGCCTCAACCTCCACCAACATCCCTTCCAACGCCAACCTCGGCACCGGAATCAGCGTACACGTCGGCTTCATATGCCCGCCCCACGCCCGGTCCGCCTCCGCCACCCACTCCTGCAACCGCTGCTCAGAGTGATCGACAATCAACAGCGTCAGCTTGAACACGTTCTCGATCCCCGCGCCCTTCGACGCCAGCGCCGTCTTCACATTCTCCAGCGCCTGCCGCGCCTGCTCGGCGAAGAACGGCGACAACGTTCCGCTCGCATCCTCACCGCCTTGTCCGGCAAGGAACAACAACCGCGAACCGCCCTGAACCTCCGCCACATGGGAATAGGCATTGGCGCTCGGGTCGTACAGGCCTTCGGGGTTGGAAAGCTGGAAAACACCAGTCATGGCGACACTCCTTGGGAAAAGTGCGGGCGAGTATCAAACCTCGACTTAGGTGGAGGTCAAGCAGGGAGTGGGGGAAACATTTCGATGCCAATTGTCCCGGGCGGGGCTGCTCCGACGCGGCTACGGTTTATGCACATTCGCCAAGAGAGAAGACGAGCACCATGACAACCACTTCGGAAACTGACTGGGAACGCGTGAAAAACATGGGCGATGAGGACATCGACACCAGCGACATTCCTCAATTGGATAAAGAGTTCTTCAGCAATTTTGAGTGGCGTATCCCAGACAGCTGGCCCATGGCGCCTCGTTCGGAGACAGATCGACCGGAGTGATTGAACCAACCTCTGCTGGTTCATCTCCGCACTTCAACGTCCGTCAGTCCGACCACTCCACCATGGATTCCCACCGCCACTTCCCCTAATCTGGCGCCCATCTTTTTCCCCGACGTCGGCTCTTCATGATCGTCCACTTCGCCATCTTCCTCTGCACCCTGATCGCCATGGAGGGTGTCGGCTTCCTCGCCCACAAATACGTGATGCACGGCTGGGGCTGGTTTCTGCACCGTTCGCACCATGAGCCGCACCTGGGCGTGGTGGAAACCAACGACGTCTACCTGCTGGTCCTCGCGCTGGTGGCGATCACCCTGATCGTGCTGGGCAATGCCGGCCACGACCCGTTGCAGTGGATCGGCGCCGGAGTGGCGGCATTCGGCGTTCTGTATGTGGTGATTCACGACGGTGTTGTCCACCGCCACTGGCCGGCAAGACCGAAGCCGCGCCACCCGTACTTGCGGCGGCTGTACCAGGCGCACCTGATGCACCACGCGGTGAAAGGGCGGCGCAACAGCGTGTCGTTCGGCTTTCTCTACGCGCCGCCGGTGCATGAGCTCAAGCGCCAGTTGCGTGAGATGCGCGACTCAGAAGCGCGGGTCGAGGATGGCCGGCAAGGTGATTTCCTTGACGAAGCTCGCGGCTGACAGGCTCAGCGCCATCCGCACCACCTGCACCACGTCATGCACCGGGATCTGCTCGCCGCCGCCGCGTTGCGCGGCCTGCTCGCGCGGGGTGCTCAGCGGGTCGGCGGTGTTGAGGTAACCGAGGTTCAGGCACGTCACCCCGAGGCGCTGATCGCGATACCCCTCGCGCAGCTCGTCGGCCATGCCACGCAAGGCGAACTTGCTGGCGCCGAAGGTCACTTCCGGACGACCGCTCTGGGTCAGGCCCGAGGTCGAGCCGGTGAGGATGATCCGCGGCCTGTCGCTGCGCAGCAGCACCGGCAACAGGCGCTTGATCAACAGGATCGGCGCGGTGACATTGCAACTGACGATGGCCTGCAACTGGTCATCGTCGTCGGTGAGGAAGTCGTAGCTGTCGTCAAAGGCGCGGTCCTCCCAGATGCCGAGGTTGTAGATCAGCGTGTCCAGCCCGGTTTCAGCCGCCTGTTGCGCGATCTTACCGACCGCAGTGAGCGGATCACCCAGGTCCGCTTCGATCCACTGCACGTCCACGCCGTCGCGCGGTTCCAGTGCCGAAGGGCGACTACGCGACACACCGATCAGGGTATCGCCGTGCTCGCCCAGTCCGTCCATCAACGCCTTGCCCAGGCCCTTGCTGGCGCCTACTACCATGGTTTTCATCGCATCACTCCTGTGTTGGCCGGGGCATGCAAGCAGACCGGCGAGGTGATAGCAAAGGGCTGGGTGTTTCTGAATGTGTTCCATTCGAGGACCCGGTCCACACCCTCGCCGGCAATGAGTTATGCCCTGACCTTGAAACAGGCGGATTCCCAAGCGGAATTCTTCCTATTAGAATTGAGAAGAATTCCTATTCGCTTTTTCTTGGAGAGCCTATGTCAACGCTGGCCGGTGGACCGCCGACGCACCCGGGTGTGGAGACCTTGTACCGGGAGCATCACGGCTGGCTGCGAGGCTGGTTGCGGCAGCGCCTGAACAACCAGGCCGACGCCGCCGACCTGGCCCATGACACGTTCATCCGGGTGATGCTGGCGCGCAGTGCCGAGTCGCTGCGCGAGCCGCGTCACTACCTCGCCACCGTCGCCCGCGGCATGTTGATCGACCTCTATCGCCGTCGCTCGCTGGAGCAGGCGTGGTTGCAGACCCTGGCCGCGCAGCCCGAGCAATACGCCCCCTCGGCGGAAACCCGGGCCATGGTGATCGAGTGCCTGCTGGCGGTGGACCGCCTGCTCGACGGCCTCGGCGCAAGGACCCGGGCGGTCTTTCTCGCCGTCCAGATCGATGGCTTGAGCTACGAAAAGACCGCCGAGCGGGTGGGCGTCTCGGTCAGTACGGTGCGCAAGCACCTGGCCAAGGCGATGCTGCATTGCCTGCTGCTGGAGCCGGCATGAAAGCGGTGCTCATCCAGGCGGTGGACTGGTACGTCAAGCTCAACGACAGCAGTGCCAACCCCGCCACCCAGGCCGGTTGGCAGGCGTGGCTCGCGGCGGACCCACTGCATGCGCAGGCGTGGGCGCGGGTCGAGCAATTGCAGAGCCAGCTCGGCCGGGTGCCGGCCGGCATGGGCCGCACCCTCGAATCGGCCCGCGAGCAGCGCCGCCGCGCGGTGAAACTGCTGGCGTTGCTGCTGGGGGCGGGCGCGGTGAGCTGGCAGGGCTACCGTCATTCGCCGCTGAGCGCCGACTACGCCACCCGCGTCGGCGAGCGCCGTCAGGTCACCTTGGCCGACGGCACCCGTCTCGATCTCAACACCGACACCCAGGTGGACGTGCATTTCGACAGCGAACACCGGGCGATCAGCCTGCGTCGCGGAGAAATCTGCCTGGAAACCGGCAAGGACCCACGCCCGCTGCGGGTCTGGACCTCCGATGGCAGCGTCGAGGCGCTCGGCACCCGTTTCAGCGTGCGCCTGGACGAGCACCAGACCCGCGTCAACGTCGAAGCCCACGCGGTGCAAGTGCGACCTCGGCTGCTGTCCGAAACGATCCGCGTCGAGGCCGGACAGTCGCTGCTGTTCAGCGCCGATCACCTCGGCCAGCCGCAGGATTCGCCGCCCACGGCGTCGGCCTGGACCCGCGGCATGCTGGTCGCAGTGAACTGGCGCCTGGATGATTTTCTCGGCGAACTCGGCCGCTACCGTCCCGGCTATCTTGGCTGCGCGCCGGACGTGGCGGGTTTGCGTCTGTCCGGCGCCTTCACCCTGGATGACACCGAGGCGGTGTTGTCCAACCTCACCTTGTCGCTGCCGGTGCGGCTGCGCCAGTTCAGCCGCTACTGGGTCAAGGTCGAAGCGGCCTGATCGAAAAAACTTCGCCCCGGGGGGTAACAGATCTCCGCCGCTGATCCGGCTCCATCCCGGACGGACGCATACGACGTCCGCGCCGCCATCCAACAGGAGCCCTTCATGTCACCTCAGCACCACCGTCTCGCCCGCAGCGTCCGCCGTGCCGTTCTCGCCCTGGGCCTGGCCGGCTCACTGGCCCCGGCCTTCGCCTGGGCGCAGAACTACGCCATCGCGGCCGGCGACCTGGGCACCGCCCTCAGCCAGTTTGCCGCTGCCAGTGGTGTGATGATCAGCTTCAGCGCGGGCGATACCGGCGGCCTCAGCTCGCCGGGCCTGCAGGGTGATTTCTCGGTGGAACAAGGCTTCGCCCGCCTGCTCGCCGGGGCCGGTTTGCAGGTACGCCAGGTCGGTGAAAAACGCTATGTGCTGGTCAAGGCCGCCGAGGGCGACGCCGTCGAACTGGGCGCCACCACCATCCAGGGCCGCGGCCTTGCCAGCGACAGCGAAACCACCGGCACCTACCTGGCAAACCAGCCCACCCGCACCGCCACCAAACTCGGCCTGAGCGTGCAGGAAACACCACAGTCGATCACCGTCATCACCCGCCAGCGCATGGACGACCAGAAACTCGGCAGCCTCAACGAAGTGCTCGAAGCCACCGTCGGCGTAAGCAGCTTCAACCAGGGCATCGGCACCGACCTCGACCAGCCGTATTCCCGCGGCTTCCTGATCTCCAATTACCAGGTCGACGGCCTGCCGCGCTCGGCCTCGAAGCTGTACAGCCTCAACGCCTCGACCGCGATGTACGACCGCGTTGAAGTGATCCGTGGCGCTACCGGCCTGATGAGCGGAATGGGCAGCCCCGGCGCCGCCATCAACCTGGTGCGCAAGCGCCCGACCGCCACACCGCAGGCCAGCCTCAGCGCCGAAGCGGGGAGCTGGGATCATTACGGCCTCGGCGCCGACCTGTCCGGCCCGCTGAACGATGCCGGCAACATTCGCAGCCGGCTGGTGCTCGAAGTCGATGACCAGAACAGTTGGCTCGACCGCTACCAGAGCCGTTCGGCGCTGGTCTATAACGTCACCGAATTCGACCTCAGCGAGCAGACCCTGCTGAGCGTCGGCTTCACCCACCAGCGCAACGACAACGAACAGCCCCTGCGCAGCGGCGTGCCGTTGTACTACCGGGACAACTTCGTCAACGGCCAGCGCATCAACCTGCCGCGTTCCTACAACAACGCGCCGGACTGGACCTTCTACGACACCCGCGAAACCAGCGTCTTCGCCGGCCTCGATCAGCAGTTCGACAACGGCTGGACCGGCAAGCTGGAAATCAGCCACGCGCTGTACGACCAGGACGCCATTTCCTATTACCAGTACGGCGGCATCGACCCCGCCACGGGCCTGGGCAGCGCCATCGCCCCGGCCAAATGGGTGCAGACCGACCGCCAGGACAGCCTCGACGCTTACCTCAGCGGGCCGTTCTCACTGTTCGGCCGCGAGCATGAACTGGTCGTCGGCGGGGCCTGGTCCAGCCTGCACAGCCACGCCGACAACTACGGCTGGCTGTGGAGCTGGAACAGCAACTACGACGGCACCCTGGGCAATGTCTGGGACTGGGACGGCAGCGGCGCCAACCGCCCGGACTTCAAACGCTCCGGCAAAACCTTCACCGACGTGAAGCAGTACAGCGCCTACCTCACCTCGCGCTTCAACCTCACCGACGCCACGCACCTGATCCTCGGCTCGCGGGTGGTGGACTGGAAAAGCGATGTCGTGACCACCACCAGCGCGGGCGGGCGCAGCAAGCAAAGCCAGAAGGAGAGCGGCGTAGTGGTGCCGTTCGGCGGGCTCGTCTACGACCTCAACGACATCTGGTCGCTGTACGGCAGCTACACCCAGATCTTCAACCCGCAGAACGGCTCGGTGCGCGACATCAACAACCAGTCACTGGACCCGGAAGAGGGCTCGGCCTACGAGGCGGGGATCAAGGCGGGCCTGCGTGACGGCCGGCTGATCGCGTCGCTGGCACTGTTCCGTGTCGAACAAGACAACGTCGCCGAATACGACGGCACCATCAGCGCCTATCGCCAGTTGCAAGGCATCACCACCCGCGGTCTGGAACTGGAACTCAACGGCGAACTCGTCGACGGCTGGAACATCGCCGGCGGCTACGCCTACAGCCTCAGCGAAGACGCCGACGGCCAGCGCGCCATGAGCCGGGTTCCGCGGCACAACGTCAAAGCCTTCACCACCTATCGCCTGACCGGCGCGCTGGACAAACTGACGGTGGGCGGTGGCTTCAACTGGAAGAGCCGTTACGGCTATGAAGGCGAGGGCTACCCGGTGCAGGAAAGCGTCGTGATCGCCAGCGCCATGGCCCGCTACCAACTCACCCCGCAGATCGAAACCACCCTGCACGTGAACAACCTCTTCGACCGTTCGTACTACGCCTCGATCACCGAGAACGGCGTGTATGGCGAGCCGAGGAATGTGGTGATGGGGGTGAAGTATTCGTTCTGATCGAGCGCTTCGAACGGGCTTGGCACCCTGAAAAAAATAGCCGCGCAACGATGGTTCGCGGCTATTTTCTGACGGCTCGGCGCAGTCGCCGTATTACTGTTTGACGGCCTTGAACGTCACCGTCGCGTTATCACCCGCACCGCCGCTGTAAGAGACATTGATCGTCTCGTTGTTGCTAACGATGTCGTAACCGTTGCTGCCGGCGAAAGGGTTGTTCCAGTGGATCTTGATGTAGAAGACCTCTTCGCTGGCCGAGTCGTAGAACGCGTAGGTGCAATAGCCTTCAGTGCCGGTGGCGAAGCCGTCGGACTCGCTGATCCAGGATCCCTTGCCCGGTACGCCTGATTGCGCCTTCGGGATTTTGAATGGCGGGGGTGTAATCCAAATCCCGTGATCGAGGATCTGGGAGTCCGGCACCAGGTTCAGGTTGGAATCGAGATAGTTTTCAAAAAACACTTCAACGCTTCTTGCGGCCATTGGCGTAAGTCCTTTTTATCAACACGGTGTTGGAAGGGGTTATCAACGTTAACGCGCGTTTTGGATGCCGCCTGATGGGAAGGTTCGGGATGCTTTAGCCAGGGGAGGGGAAGATGCAGCCAGGTCCTTGGCTTGAGCAGGCATGTGAACCTCCTTGATCCATCAGGAGGTGAAGCCAGAGCGCGAGTGATGGCTCTTGGCTATCAGTTCGAGGCTATTGCAGCGTTTTTAGAAAGTCAAGACTGGGCCACACCGCAGGGGCGATGCCCCTGCGGCGGCTGTTCAGATGGGCATGCTGGTCACCGACCCGGCCATCGCGATCTTCAGGTACGCGCGGCAAATCTCCATCTCCAGGATCGACGCGCTCAGGAGCGTCTGATGTTCGGGGATGAGTTGCCGGGGCAGGAGAGAGGTTTTTTTGTGAGCGTTGTGAACGAACTCCGCCGCCTGGCGGACCGCCTCTTCATGGGTGACACCGGGGCGGATGGAGACAATGGGCGGGGGATCGGGGACGATTTTTTTCATGGTGGAACTCCTATGTGAACGGGAGTCACCGACATTCGCTGCTAAACGAAGGGTGGCGACTGTACGTGGGTTAGCAGACCGAGACATAGGAAACCCGGCGCACCCGAAGGTGCCCACACGCACAGCCGCCATAACGGGCTGTCGGGTCGCTTATGTGTTCGGACTGCTAATCCGGTCGTTGATTTTGCAACGACCCGAGGAGACTAGGCACCGATTCCACAGAGCGCAACAAGCTGGCGGGGCCGGGGAGTATGCTTGGGAAGTTGCCTACAAGAAAGTCGGATATTGGGGAAGTTTCGTAGCTTTATTCGACGGTTTTCTGCTGATTGTTCGGTGTCTGTCATGCGAATTCGATCAGGTCGCTAACTATCTAGGAGTAAGCGTTTGAAACTACCTGTCCGGCAGTGAGTTTGGATTTCTATGATTGGGAGGACGGCGACATTTTCTTAGCTGCCTACACGGCAGTGAACGCGGTTAGTGAACATTTACAGCACCTCTCCCATTTCTGAGCTGCCTACACGGCAGTGAACGGATCGGTGCTCCGGTTACCGGGCCCAGCACTTTTCTGAGCTGCCTACACGGCAGTGAACGCTACGGCCCAGGTGGTGCCGCCAGCCGCCTTTTTCTGAGCTGCCTACACGGCAGTGAACATCCCGTAACCCGCCAAGGTCGTCGGCGTGCTTTTCTGAGCTGCTTACACGGCAGTGAACACAACTCTAGCGACACCTTGGGGTAATCCGATTTTCTGAGCTGCCTACACGGCAGTGAACTTCAGCGAAGCGCCGGTGCCGGAATCGGGATGTTTCTGAGCTGCCTACACGGCAGTGAACAACAGGTTGTTCTTTTTGATGTACTCCAACACTTTCTGAGCTGCCTACACGGCAGTGAACCTGCTGCGACGAGGGTTACCGGTGTTCCATCTTTTCTGAGCTGCCTACACGGCAGTGAACTGTTCCGGCAAGTCGTGAAGTCAGCGCGCTCGTTTCTGAGCTGCCTACACGGCAGTGAACATCGGTCTGGGCTTGAGTCGCCAGGCGCGCAATTTCTGAGCTGCCTACACGGCAGTGAACCTTGGGGCTTTTTGTGTCGTGGCTTGGGCATTTTTCTGAGCTGCCTACACGGCAGTGAACGCGACTGCGTCGACCTGACTCGCTTCCTGCTCTTTCTGAGCTGCCTACACGGCAGTGAACCAGTTTCAACGGCAACTGCTGGAGATGCTTCCTTTCTGAGCTGCCTACACGGCAGTGAACGCTAACGGCCTGCTGCCGTATCGCGGCATTAGTTTCTGAGCTGCCTACACGGCAGTGAACATGCGCTGGATGTTCTGCGGGGAACAACTGATTTTCTGAGCTGCCTACACGGCAGTGAACTTGGCGTGAAGCCATCGCCACCGACTCGGATCTTTCTGAGCTGCCTACACGGCAGTGAACGCGCATACTGAAAGCGCTATCGTTGAGCTTGATTTCTGAGCTGCCTACACGGCAGTGAACGGCCTGGATGAACCCAGCTCACGGTTCTGCCTTTTCTGAGCTGCCTACACGGCAGTGAACGGCCTGGATGAACCCAGCTCACGGTTCTGCCTTTTCTGAGCTGCCTACACGGCAGTGAACGCACCGAGTCGAGCTGCCTGCTGGCACCCGTTTTTCTGAGCTGCCTACACGGCAGTGAACATCAGCGCTTCAATAGCCCATAACGCGCGGATTTTCTGAGCTGCCTACACGGCAGTGAACGCTGACTGGACCGAAGTCCGGCAGTTTCAGCATTTCTGAGCTGCCTACACGGCAGTGAACGCTACCGAAGTAGGCATCGGGTTGTTTGTGTATTTCTGAGCTGCCTACACGGCAGTGAACTAGAGCAACTCCCCCATAACCCCTTGTCCTCAAACAAGAACCACCCAAAATCCAGCCAAAACCCTTTTTTGAGAGCCTTACGTAACTCATTGATTTTACGAAGGCTCTCAAACCTCCTGAAAAAAGGGTCAGAACCAGGGCACCGTCGACGTACTGCTCAAGCCATACCCGCTGAACGTGCCCCGCTGCGGCACATCGAGCAGCGGCCCGTGCTGAATGAACAGGAGAAACGCCTGCCCGCCGCCGTTGCTGCGCAACTGGGCAAAGGGCAGGTTGGTACGTTTTCCGGCACTGTCGGGAATGCGCTGTCTGGCTTCTTCTGCACTGATGCCGTGACGCTTGATCAGGCGGCGGCGAGCACGTTCCGGGTTGCTGTCCACTTGTACGCGGCTGACCGTGCGGTGCCTGGCGGTGTCCGGCACCGCTTGTGTTTCGCTAAGGTCGACGTGGTCGCGCATGCCGGTCAGCCAGTTGAGCGCCAGCAAACTGGACAGCGCCTGCTCGCTGCCGTGAATGCGCAAATGCACGCCAAGGTTACGGGGCGTGTGGGCGATAGCGGGAAAGCTGATGCCGATATCGTCGCGACGCAGGTCGTGCAGCGCCCGGTGCAGCTTGGCTAGCAGCGCATTCATCAGCAGGGTTGCCGGGAACTCGGGATCAGGCCGCAATTTGAGGTCGAGATAACGGTCCATGGCGTTAGCCCGCCTCACCGAATACACCGCCGCGAATGAGGGTGGCGATCACGAAGTGTTGTTGGCCGATTTCCGGAACCTTGTCCTTGAGCACCCAGCCGTCGAGCAGTGTGTAGAAGTCGTCCTTGGTCTGGCGTGGCTGCCGGTAGGCTTTGCCCTGGGTCGTGACCGAGCCATAGGGTTCGACGGCGATGGGGCCGTTGACCTCGGCTTCCGAGTACCAGGTGTCGATGCTGCGAATGGCGTTGCCGATTTTCTGCGCGTGGATGCCGGCGATGCCGTTGATGTCGTACAGCGTCTTGCTCTTGTCGCCCCGGCCGCGGTCCAGAATCAGCTCCTGCGACGGGAATACTTCCTGCCCGGCACCCAACCGGACATAGGCGGTCACCCGCAGCAGCACATGCTGTTCGCCCACCAGTCCGTTGGCGATCAGTTGACCCAGGTCGTCCAGCGCGGTGGTCTGGTTGCCGGCGTTGTCAAAGTTGCGCAGAGAAAGGGCGAACCCGTCGAAAGTCCACGACTTGGCGGCTTGCCCATTGGTCAGGTGCTCGACCTGCACCTCGACCTGCTCGGCGCCGATACGGTTGCGCCAGAGGAAGCGGCCGTTGGCGAGGTTGTAGGCATAGCGGCGCGCCAGTTCGTTGAACCCGTTGGTTTCCACATAGCTCTTCACGGTGGCGAGGAGCTTGCGTCGGTAGTCGGCGTCGTTGCAGGCCGACGGTTGTCCGGTGCCGCCCAGTACGCGGAGGGTGAAGCTGACCCGAAGGGTATCGGCGTCGTGAGGCAGGGTGGCGACGTCAACGGTTTGCAGGTTGGGATTCTCGATGGCGGCGTCGAGTTTGGCCGGGTCGAGGTCCTTGGTTTTCAGGCGGTTGGAGATGGTGCCGCGTACCGATTTTTCGCGAATGGCGATGGCGGTCCAGGCATCGCGGGTTTGCCAGTCACCGGCATGGAACACCGCGTCGGATGGATCGAGCTTGCGCTCGAAGGCCAGGACGGATGCGGTTTTCAGACTGTCGTTACTCATATGCAAATCCTTTTTATGAAGTGTCTGGCAGGTCAGTCGAAGCTGTAGTCGGTTTCGGGTTGGTAGCGGTTGCGACAGCGGTACAGCCCGCGTTCGGTATCGGATTCGGCGTACCACAGCAGGTCTTCCACCGCGCGCAGCCGATGCGGGCTGATCCATTGACCGATGCTGTAGAGGCTTTCCACAAGCCGGAACGGTGTACTGCCGTCGCGGGCATTGGTGACGGACCCCGGTGCCTGGAGTTCGCTCAAGGCGCCGTAGCCGATGGGGATCGGCGCAATCCAGCCGAGGTCCTGGCGGTCATTGAGCCAGGGCTGTTTCTCTATGGGCTTATCGTCTTCGTCGGATTGCGGCGCGCGCCAGTTGATACGCGAGAGCGATAGCCAGGCGTCGAGGCGAGAGGCTTCCGGGTCGAGGGCCAACAGCTCGGTGTGACGCTGTTGCAGCAGGTCGGTACGTTCAACCAGTACGAAGCCCGGAAGCAGGCGCCACATGCTGGAGGCGAAGAGTGCCTGGCGGTCTTCGTCGTTGCCGGTGAGGGCGAGCAGGTAGGGCATGTGCCTCGCACCGTTCGCGATGGGCGTAATAACGCTGCCACCGGCGATGCGCATTTGCAGCAGCAGGTCATGAACTTGCCGGGCCAACCCGGCGTTGTGATCGGGGTCCGCCGAAAGTGCGGGACCTTGCACCGCAAAGATCAGGCTGATGTCCAGATGGATGCGCCCTTCTTCGACGATGGCGGCGGGTTTGCCGTCTTTGTTGTTCGGGTTGCGCGTCAGCCGGAAGGCTTTGACGAACGTGCTGTCAGTCACCTGCTCCTGGTGATCATGAGCCACCACCGCGACGGCGTTGAATTGCAGGTCGATGTCGGCCTCCCTTGCCTTGCGCTCCAGCGCCCACATCAGCCCCAGAAAGGCAGTGATCGCCGGGAAGCCATGAGTCAGAGGGCTGGAAATGGCATTGGCGTTTTGTACACGCAGTCGCGGAACGATCAGCAGGTGATCGAAACCGGGAAAATCATCCATGTTGTGCCTCCAGGTCCCGGGCGAGCGGGGTGAGGTAGGTTGCTGCCAAACCGGCCCAATGCGTGTGCTCGGTATGGCTGACGGGCAGGCCGCGCTTTCTCAGAATGTCGTTCAGCCAGAGGCCAAATTGTTTGGCTACCTCGCTCGTCCAGTCGCCGCGATCCGTCGAGTGGGCGAAGGCCTGGTCTTCTTCTTCGCAGCCTTGTCGGGGTGCGAGTTGCCCGCGTTGAGGATCGAGCCAAAGCTGTTGGCAAAGTGGCAATTCGCAAGTGCTGTCGGCCGTCCAGCCAGCAGTGAACTGATTGCGAATACCTTGGCCGAACGCCGCCAGCGAACGGCCCAGCGCTCGTTCGATACGTTCACGCTTGAGGCGGGTTTCCTGGGTGGGTTCCGGGTTGCTTTCCAGATGCGTGCAGAGCGCTTTTAGCTGAGTGCTTACGCCATCGAAGCGGCGGAAGACTCTGAAGGCCGAGTCGACCGTCAGTAGCGGATTGCGTGAGCCATTTCCCCAGGTCGGTGGCAAGGAGCCCAGCAGATAGTTGACGCCGCCGCGATCACTGTTGAGCTGGCTGATGTTCTGCGGTTTGGTGCCGCCGAGTTTGCGCGCGACCAGTTCGCGGTAGTCGCGGTAGGTGTCTGAGTGGTGAGCTTTATCGCGCCAGGCCTGGCGTGCGATTTTGTTGCGTTCACCGAAGCGTGCATCGTTTATATCCAGATGCACCGCGTGCATCAGGCTGCTAGGGAACAGCGGCTGCAAAAGATGAAAACCGGCGTCGTCAGCCGGGTCGCCGGAGACACTCCAGTACACCTGCTTGGCCATCTCATGGGTGCTGATGCGCTCGCCGGGCCGGATCAGATTTTTGAAGGCGTCGGCCCATTCGTTGGCGGTCTCGGCATTCTCGTGCAGGGCCGTAAGCAGGTCGGGGTCGTTTTCGCGGAACCACTCCAGCAATTGCCGGCCTTCCACTTCGACCTTGAGAAACTTGTAGACGTCCAGCGCGGCGGCGTTGCCGACGATGTCGGTCGCGTAGTGGTTGCCCAGTTCGTGGCTGCCGACCTCTTCATGCTGAACCAGCGATGAGGGTTCGACATGCAAACTGGTGCCGCGGGCGTCGGGGTGAGTGGCTTTGAGGGCATGAGTGACCGCCTGGATCTGCGAAACCCGTCGCGCGGCATCCGCGAGCCAGGTGACGTAGTCATATTTGGCGGCGGCGGGGGGGGCGTCGTCGGTTTCCGCACCCTTGAGCTTGGCTTCCTTACGTTCCGTGATGAAGCTGGCGATGGTGGTGCGGAAGAGGGTAGTGCGGGGTATTGATTCGGGTCCTTCTTTCATCTCATCAGTCCATTTAAGTAGCTGCGAAGCGTCGTATTAACGACGTGCTTTCAGTGATGACATTTACTCAGGCAGTGTTTCCTTTCTTTGCGAATCCCAGTACCGGGTGATACCGCCATCCGAGCGCGTTCTCGTAAACCCGCACCGAAGTAAACCGCTCAGCACAGGTATCCAGCGGCAACTCCAATTCGTCGGCCAGTTCTTCCAGCAACCCCATCATGTTCTGCTGTTTTCCCCATGGTGCGATTCGTGGTCCCAGGTTCCTTTCCAGATCAACCTCATCGAGTTTTTCCGGACACGCCAGGTAGGCCTTGTCCCGATGGTGCCGATTGGGCTCATGAATGCGGTGCAGCACGAGCCGGTCTTGGTATTCATCCGGAAGAAACAGCAAATCTTCTTCCGGCGCGCCGCTCTCACGAAAAGGCTGCTGTTGGGGCAACGCCCAGGTCAGAGCGGCCTGAGGAAATTGCCAGGCGCAGGCGGCATCGAGATCGAGGCGCAGCGGTGATCGGCGCGACAGCGGCGCGCAGGGGACACGGTCCTTCGGCAGCATCAGGTCGGCCAGCCGCGCGTGTTCCAGGTCCGCCAGGCGTTCCTTGGGTTTCCACTCCGTTCGAGAAGGCGCCTGGATACGTGCGCGAGCACTGATGACGTCAATGTCATCGTCTTCCAGCAGTTTGTTGAGGAAATGGGTGGTCAGCCGAAACGGATGTCCTTTGTCCGAACTCGGATGCTCGAACCCCGGTTTGATAAAGGCCGGATTGCCCTGTCGGCCATTCTCGAGCCGGTTGCTGAAATGCCGCAGGTTGGTATCAAAGACCAGAACATTCGGCGTTTCGCAGGGCTCGTCACGATGCCGCCGCACCCGACCTGCGAGTTGGATGAGCGAGCGCATCGAAGACGGTTCGACAACGGCCCAGTCGTAATCATGATCGCGGCCCACCTCGGTGACCGGTGAACCAAGCACTACAAACAGGTGGTCTTGCTCGGGATGAGCTGCCAGTGCGTCACGGACTTCCGGTTGGGCAAAGATCGCGTTTTCGCGTCGGCGGTTGAGGGTGCGGTCGAGCCGTGCCTCGATGGCCGAACGCAGCAGTTGTGGAAAACGCGAGTGATAAACGCACAGGTGGATACGCTGGTTCTCCGCCGCACCCAACTGGAACAGGGCAAGTGCAACGTCGAACAAGGGCTCGATATTGGCCATGCGCACCAAGCCGAAACTGACGCGCTTGCCGCTATACGGACACCGGCTCGCATGCCTGGCGTGGGCCCGTTGCATCGCTTCGCGAACCTGTGCGGCGAACTCGCCGGGAAGCTGGTCTTTGCGCTTGGACGACAGGTTCAGCGGGAGGATCTCACCGCGTCGCCGTGGCGGAGTGGCTTTCAGCGCAGTCACGCGTTTGTCGACGAAGCGGTTGTGCTGCTCGATGAGATCCGTAGCGTCAGCGCAATCGACTTGATGCGTGCCGAACTCGTCCAGCCACAGGCAGGGAATGGGGTCCACGACGGCGTCGGTGCCGAACGGTTTGCCTCGATTGCGCCGGTAGTGTTGTCGTCCGGCGCGATATGCCTGGAACATGCCATCCACAAGCGCTGGCGGGAGAGTGGCCGACGAGATCAGCACGCGGGTTCCCAGCAGGCCGCTCCAGTGCACCAGCCGGGTGAGCGCGGGTAAGTCCGGCAGGTCGAAATCATCCAGTTCATCCAGCACCAGGTCGCTGCTCATCAGGCGCAGCATCGGCGCAATCTGGCGCCCGGCGCGCTGTGCCTCGGTGGCGGGCATCAGGTGATCGAGGGTGCACACCAGCAGGGGGGCGCTCAGCAGTCGGCGAATCTCCGGGTTATCCATCGCTTTGCCCAGCAATCCGTGCTGGCTGGTGTTGCCTTCGTACAGCACATGACCGTCTTCCTCCAGCAGGGCTTGGGTAGAGGCTGAGCCGGTGGCTTCCGCCTGAGCCTGATAGAAGTTGAACAGCTCCTGACTGGCGGAGCCGCCGACCTGAAGTGCCAGATCGTCCTCATTCAGGTGCAGGTCCTTGCGGTAGCTTTCCCCGGTCTGTCGGGTCAGGGTGCGCAGACCGAGTGCGAAGGTGCAGCGCAGTCCCAGTTCCGGCTCGGCCAAGGCGTTCATGATGCGGGCGTTGGCGAGTGTTTTGCCGCAACCGGTCGAAGCCATGTTGATGATGAAGGTGCCCTGTTCGGCGGAGTTTCCGCGCAAGCTGGCTGCTGCATCCGCGGCTTTGTCCTGCCAGCGAAAGCGCGTGTCCTCGCTACGTTTGCGCAGGCCCCGATGACCCACGAGGCGGGGCAGGTGGCGTTCGAACCCTGGCAGGCCGTGGACAATGCTGGCGCTCATTCGCGCCACGCCCAGCAGGTGCTCATCCAGCGGCTGTTTGAGGGCACCGTCGGAGTGAGTGTTGGCAAAGACCGAGTATCCCAGGTCGCCTTTTATCCGACGACCATCGCCCGGGCCGAGGCTCGAATAGTGATGGTCTGCGAGCATCAGGCTGAGCCGCGACAGATGCATGACATAAGGATTGGCCAGCCACTCGCCTTTTCCCGGTTTGCGCTGAAGCTCTAGCAGGCGCTCAGCAATTTTGGCCGCCTGGGTGCGCCACTTGGGCAGTATCACCGGCAGTGGCTGATCGAATTGCCAGTAAGGCGTGATCTCCGCACTCGTCGCGGTGTTGTCGAGTTCGTTCCACTGGTGGGTGATGCCTTCCAGAATATTGACCAGCATGCCCGGATTGAAGGTCTTCGAGCGTTGCCCGAACCTGAGCTTGCCGCCTGACCGGCCCCCGTCTTCGGCGGGGAGCGTTGGTAAGCGGTGATGGCTGACCACCAGCCAGGCGATGGCCGCTGCCAGTGGCGGAAGTTGTTTGAAGGGGGGCGGAACATCGCTATCCAGACCGTCTCGCTTGAAGCGTTCGGCCGCCAGCCAGAGCGCGTCGTGTTGCGCGCTTGCCGCGGCCAGGCGATGTAGCCAGCCCGCATCATCGTCCTGCCCGACGAACGCCAGGAATAAACGCAGCGACACCCATTCGTGGCGGTAGAGATTTCGTTCAACCGGGCCCGGTTTCAGTCGGGCTTGAAAGGCCACGCTGGCTTTGCCCAGGTCATGGAGCAGTGCAGCCATTTGTGTCAATAGGCGAATGTCTTCAGCGGTATGCCAGTCGTTTTCATCGTTTTTGCGCAAGACGTCGCGTCGGCTACTGTTGGTCGGCACTGCGCCTTGTTGATTGAAGCGGCTGGCATCGCCAACGATCCACAGCAGCTCACTGTGGTCCAGGCCCCTGATCCAATGACAAGCGACGGCGGTGTTGCGTCGCGCGGTCTTTTTCAGCAGGCGGCGCAGAGTGTCCAGGCCTGCCTGGGTGATTGGCGTTTGCCAGGTGCGTTCACCGCGTCGTTCGGCGAACTGGTCGAGGATACGACGGGTTTCCACCAGTGCGCGTTTGTCGCACTGGCAAATCAACAGGATGTTCAAGTGATCGAAGTCCCCAGTTGCTCCGCGATGTCCTTGAGGCTGTCGATCATGAAATCCAGTGCTTCGCTTCGCGTCAGGTTCTCGATGCAGGCCTGACGAAACGCTTGCTCGTCATCGCCGCGCATGGCCGAGATAAAGGCTTGCGGCAAGATAAGGCCATCCTTGACCAGATCAGCGACATCGAATACCAGCCCGCCACGGCGGGTCTTGCCGTGGAGGACCGCCAGCCCGTGAGGCAAGCCGAGCACCCAGGTTGCCGTGGCCGCGAGACCGTAGGCGAGGTAATTACCGTGGTCGAGAAAGCGGTTGGCTGGATCGCCGCCGCTGCCGCGCTTTGCTCTGCCGAAATCTCCGTAACCGGTTGCGGTGGAGGCCAGTTTGAACAAGCGCTTGGTGAGGCGGGCTTCTTCGGTCAGCAGATGCTCATGATTGGGGGCATGTTCCAGGTTGGAAAGCGATTGCTCAAGGACATCGTTCAGGGTCGAACTGTCGATCTGGAACTTGCCTTTCTCAAGCGATGCCCTTTTCAGCCATTGTTGGCGTATATGCGCCAGGCGCAATCGCTGGACGGCTTTGGCGGCCGCGAGGCGTTGTCCTTCGTCGAACCAGAAAGACACCCAGCGTTGTAGATATTCGGTAGGGCGGTATTCACTTTGCGGGGAGAACCAGGCGATATCGATATCCACTTCATTGGCACTGAACAACGGCGTCCCGCCACCACCGCAAAACCCTACCAGCACTCCGGCCCTCGCCAGTTCACGCATGGCCGCCTGGGTAACCGAGGTTCCGGTACCAAGCAGGATGGTGGTGGTGTTGGCGATGGGAATATTCCAGTACAGCGACTGCTTGCCTGCGTCAGTGACGTACTCGACCCTACCGCCGTTGACCAGCACGCGGCAGTGCTGGAGGTAATAGAGGTTGGCTCGCTTGGAGTGCAGGATGGTCTTGAGGTCGGATGAATTGATGCCTTCCATGGTGAAACCGGTTTCCTCATCGGCTCATTGGCAAAGCGCAGTTATAGCCCAGTGGATGGCTAAATGCCGGTATTTTTGTTGCGGTATGTTTGGGTGGCTGTGGGGGCGGGGAAGGAGCAAACTTCGGCTGCCTTGAGAGGCTGAAGGCGACCCTTTTTTTGACGTTGGTTTGAGGTGCTTGTAAATCAAGGGGTTACAAAAGGCGTGGGAAATAGGGTCAGAAGGGGTTTTTGGAGTCTTTTGTGTTTTGGATCATGAGGCTGGGTGGTTTTCTTTCTAGTTCACTGCCGTGTAGGCAGCTCAGAAACTGAGTTCTCGACCTTCGGTACAACACTTGTTGTTCACTGCCGTGTAGGCAGCTCAGAAAAGCAAGGTTGAGCGACTGCGCAAACTCACAAGGTTCACTGCCGTGTAGGCAGCTCAGAAACGCGACGGCCTGAAGGTGGATTGCTCGCAGCCGTTCACTGCCGTGTAGGCAGCTCAGAAATCGGTAGCCTGGACGACTTTCGCGGCGATTGCGTTCACTGCCGTGTAGGCAGCTCAGAAAACAAGCGCAGTGCCGCGTCCTCCTCGGCCGTGGTTCACTGCCGTGTAGGCAGCTCAGAAAAGCAACCCGGATCGCTTCAACGCCTGGACGCTCGTTCACTGCCGTGTAGGCAGCTCAGAAAGTCGTAGTAGAGTTCGTCGCCTTCCTCCAGTTGTTCACTGCCGTGTAGGCAGCTCAGAAAATCGAGGTCGACGACTGCTTGGCTGACTTGCTGTTCACTGCCGTGTAGGCAGCTCAGAAAGTCATCAACCTGCGGCTGCGTCGCGATCCGCAGTTCACTGCCGTGTAGGCAGCTCAGAAAGATGAGTTTCGCCGCGTCACCCGTGGCCACGTGTTCACTGCCGTGTAGGCAGCTCAGAAAACCGATCCGCACCGAGATCCGGCGCGGGATGATGTTCACTGCCGTGTAGGCAGCTCAGAAATACCAGGAATCAGAATGCTATCGGGAAGCTCTGTTCACTGCCGTGTAGGCAGCTCAGAAAAGGCGCGACGCGGTCGTCTGCTGGTTCGTCGCGTTCACTGCCGTGTAGGCAGCTCAGAAATGGCCAACCGTGACGCGCATGCGCAACTTCGAGTTCACTGCCGTGTAGGCAGCTCAGAAAACTGCTGGTCCTGGACCGGCGTGAGAACGTCGGTTCACTGCCGTGTAGGCAGCTCAGAAAAAGGTGCTCCAAGCCCCGCCGTCAAACGTGGGGTTCACTGCCGTGTAGGCAGCTCAGAAATGACTCGCCGCTTCAACAAGCTGGCGGACCTGGTTCACTGCCGTGTAGGCAGCTCAGAAATCCGACCACGACCCTCGTCCGCCGGATAACTGGTTCACTGCCGTGTAGGCAGCCCAGAAAGCGTAGGCGGTTATACATAAAGCATTCGAGTTCAAACGCCGGGACCGCTCCGCGCTCCATCGCAGGCAAGCCAGCTCCTACAGAAAGCGCGGCGCGATCCTTTTCTTCCAGGCACAAAAAAACCGACTAAAAAGTCGGTTTTTTCTGGATTTTGGTGCCCCGAGGGAGACTCGAACTCCCACTCCTTTCGAAAACGGATTTTGAATCCGCCGCGTCTACCAATTCCGCCATCAGGGCTTGTGGCGGCGAAGTATAGAGATGGGCCTACCGTTGGTCAATCACGTTTCATGGTCAATTTTTCCGCTTTCGGCTAAACTTCCCGGCCCTGTCGATCCCGTACCCCCACTGCCATGCGCGTTGCCGATTTTTCCTTCGAACTCCCCGATTCCCTGATCGCCCGCCATCCCTTGGCCGAACGGCGCGGTAGCCGGCTGCTGGTCCTCGATGGGCCGAGCGGCGCGCTGGCGCACAAGCAGTTCACCGATCTGCTCGATTATTTGCGCCCCGGCGACCTGATGGTGTTCAACAACACTCGGGTGATCCCGGCGCGGCTGTTCGGGCAGAAGGCGTCCGGCGGCAAGCTGGAGATTCTGGTGGAGCGGGTGCTGGACAGCCACCGCGTGCTGGCCCACGTGCGGTCGAGCAAGTCGCCCAAGCCGGGCACGCGGATTCTGGTGGACGGCGGCGGCGAAGCCGAGATGGTGGCGCGCCACGATACGCTGTTCGAACTGCGTTTCGCCGAGGAGGTGCTGCCGCTGCTCGACCGGGTCGGGCACATGCCGTTGCCTCCTTATATAGACCGCCCCGACGAGGGCGCCGACCGTGAGCGCTATCAGACGGTCTACGCCGAACGCGCCGGTGCGGTGGCCGCGCCGACTGCGGGCCTGCATTTCGATGAGGAGTTGCTGGCGAAAATCGCCGAGAAGGGCATCGACACGGCCTTCGTCACCCTGCACGTCGGCGCTGGCACCTTCCAGCCGGTGCGGGTCGAGCGCATCGAAGACCACCACATGCATAAAGAGTGGCTGGAAGTCGGCCAGGATGTGGTCGATGCCGTGACCGCCTGCCGCGCGCGCGGTGGTCGGGTGGTGGCGGTTGGCACCACCAGCGTGCGGTCGCTGGAAAGCGCGGCGCGCGATGGTGTGCTCAAGCCGTTCAGTGGCGACACCGATATCTTTATCTTCCCGGGCCGGCCGTTCCACGTGGTCGATGCCCTGGTCACCAACTTCCATTTGCCCGAGTCCACGCTGCTGATGCTGGTTTCGGCCTTCGCCGGTTACCCGGAAACCATGGCGGCCTACGCGGCGGCGGTGGAAAACGGCTACCGCTTCTTCAGTTACGGTGATGCCATGTTCATCACCCGCAATCCGGCGCCACGCGGGCCCGAGGATCAAGCATGAGTCGCACCTGTCGTATGTCCTTCGAGTTGCTGGCCACCGACGGCAAGGCCCGTCGCGGCCGCCTGACTTTCCCCCGTGGCACAGTGGAAACCCCGGCGTTCATGCCGGTGGGCACCTATGGCACGGTCAAGGGCATGCTGCCGCGGGACATCGAGGCCATCGGCGCCGAGATGATCCTCGGCAACACCTTCCACCTGTGGCTGCGCCCGGGCACCGAGGTGATCAAGGCCCACGGCGACCTGCACGACTTCATGCAGTGGAAAGGCCCGATCCTCACCGACTCCGGTGGTTTCCAGGTGTTCAGCCTGGGCGCGATGCGCAAGATCAAGGAGGAGGGCGTGACCTTCGCCTCGCCGGTGGACGGCTCCAAGGTGTTCATGGGCCCGGAAGAGTCGATGCAGGTCCAGCGCGACCTGGGCTCGGACGTGGTGATGATTTTCGACGAATGCACGCCGTACCCGGCCGACGAAGACGTGGCGCGGGTGTCGATGGAGCTGTCGCTGCGCTGGGCCCAGCGCTCGAAGAACGCCCACGGCGACAACACCGCGGCGCTGTTCGGCATCGTCCAGGGCGGCATGCACCAGAACCTGCGCATGCGCTCGCTGGAAGGCCTGGACAAGATCGGCTTCGACGGCCTGGCCATCGGCGGCCTGTCGGTGGGCGAGCCGAAGCACGAAATGATCAAGGTGCTGGACTATCTGCCGGGCCTGATGCCCGCTGACAAACCTCGTTACCTTATGGGGGTTGGCAAGCCGGAAGATCTTGTTGAGGGTGTGCGCCGCGGTGTCGACATGTTCGATTGCGTGATGCCCACTCGCAATGCGCGAAATGGTCATCTGTTCATCGATACCGGCGTCCTGAAAATCCGCAACGCGTTCCATCGTCATGATGATTCGCCGCTGGACCCGACCTGCGATTGCTATACCTGCCAGAACTTCTCCCGCGCTTATCTGCATCACTTGGATAAATGCGGCGAAATGTTGGGCAGCATGTTGAATACGATCCATAACTTGCGTCATTACCAGCGCCTGATGGCTGGTTTGCGCGAGGCTATTCAACAAGGTACATTGGCCGCCTTTGTCGATGCCTTTTACGCCAAGCGCGGGCTGCCTGTGCCGCCCTTGGACTGATGTTCCGTCGATCCTGACAAATACAATTTTGCAACTTGGAGTGCCTCATGAGCTTTCTGATTCCTGCCGCTTACGCGGACGCCGCAGCCCCTGCTGTCGCCGGCCCGGCCGGTACCGGTTTCGAATGGATTTTCCTGGTGGGTTTCCTGGTCATCTTCTATCTGATGATCTGGCGTCCACAGGCCAAACGTGCAAAAGAGCAGAAGAACCTGCTGGGCAATCTGCAAAAGGGTGATGAAGTTGTCACCAACGGCGGTATCGCCGGCAAGATCGTCAAAGTCAGCGATGACTTCATCGTTCTGGAAGTCTCCGACACGGTTGAACTGAAGTTCCAGAAAGGCGCTGTAGCGGCCACCCTGCCGAAGGGTACGCTCAAAGCGATCTAAGTTAAGTTTTTTACCAATCGACGGGGCGCGCAAGGCGCCCCGCGTCTTGAACGGGCGGCGTGATGCTGAACAAAACTCCTCTATGGAAATGCGCACTGATCCTGGTGGTACTGGTGATCGGTTTTATTTATTCCGCTCCCAATCTCTACCCTGACGATCCGGCTATCCAGGTCAGCGGCGCCAGCACTGCGCTGCAGGTCAATCAGGCCGATCTGGACCGTGTCAGCAAGGCGCTGGTCGATGCCGGGATCGCGGTCAAGGGCGCAAGTTTGGGTGAAAGTGGCCGTGGCGCACTGCTGCGTCTGACCAAACAGGAAGACCAACTTCCCGCCAAGGATGTCGTGCGCAAGGCACTGGGCGATGATTACGTGGTGGCTCTGAACTTGGCCCCGACCACGCCAAAATGGCTGCGCAGCGTCGGTGCTCATCCGATGAAGCTGGGCCTGGACCTTTCCGGTGGTGTGCACTTCCTTCTCGAAGTGGACATGGAAAAGGCCATGCAAGCGCGCCTGAAAGTCTACGAAGGTGAAGTGAAGAGCCTGCTGCGCAAGGAGCGTGTGCGCTACCGCAGCCTGCCGCAACAGGATGGTGGCATCCAGTTGGGCTTCTCCGACGATGCCTCCCGCGAACAGGCTCGCAGCCTGATCCGCAAGAATTTCAACGATTTCGACCTGACCACCAACGAGCGTAACGACCTGTTCGTGCTGCGCCTGGCGATCACGCCGGCGAAGGTCACGGAAATCCGTGAATACTCGATCAAGCAGAACCTGACTACGGTACGTAACCGCGTCAACGAACTGGGCGTCGCCGAGCCGCTGGTTCAGCGCCAGGGTGCCAACCGCATCGTGGTCGAGCTGCCGGGCGTGCAGGACACCGCCGAAGCCAAGCGTATTCTCGGCAAGACCGCCAACCTGGAATTCCGCCTGGGCGCCGAGCCTGGTGCGTCCAAAGCCACGACCGAGGTCTTCGAGTTCCGTGAAGGCGGTCGTTCCGCGCCGGTCGAGCGTGGTCTGATCATCACCGGTGACCAGGTTACCGATGCCCAGGCCAGCTATGACGAGCACGGCCGTCCGCAGGTGAACATCCGTCTCGATGGCCATGGCGGCGAGCTGATGAGCCGCGCGACCCGCAGCAACGTCGGTCGCAGCATGGCGGTGATCTTCATCGAGCAGCGTCCGATGACCCGCTACGAGAAGCAGGTGGTCGACGGCGTCGAGAAAGACGTGGCGATCCAGACCTTCAAGGAAGAGAAGAAGATCATCAGCCTGGCGACCATCCAGTCGCCGCTCGGCAGTCAGTTCCGCATCACCGGCCTGAACGGCCAGGGTGAGTCGTCCGAGCTGGCCCTGCTGCTGCGTGCCGGTGGCCTGGCCGCGCCGATGTACTTCGCTGAAGAACGCACCATCGGTCCGAGCCTGGGTGCCGACAACATCACCAAGGGTATCGATGCGTCGCTGTGGGGCATGCTGTTCGTCTCGCTGTTCATCATGGCCATCTACCGTTTCTTCGGTCTGATCGCCACTGTCGCCCTGGCGGGCAACATGGTCCTGCTGCTGGCACTGATGTCGGTGCTTGGCGCGACCCTGACCCTGCCGGGTATCGCCGGTATCGTGTTGACCATGGGTATGGCGGTGGACGCCAACGTGCTGATCTTCTCGCGTATCCGCGAGGAGCTGGCCAACGGGATGTCCGTGCAGCGCGCCATCAACGAAGGTTTCGACCGTGCCTACACGGCGATTCTCGACGCCAACCTCACGACCCTGCTGGTCGGCGGCATCCTTTTCGCAATGGGCACCGGCCCGGTCAAGGGCTTCGCGGTCACCATGTCGCTGGGTATCTTCACCTCGATGTTCACTGCCATCATGGTTACCCGTGCGATCGTCAACGGGATCTATGGCGGGCGTGACTTCAAGAAGCTGTGGATTTAAGGGGCTGCCATGCTACGTACGATCAACTTCATGGGCGTGCGCAATGTTGCGTTCGCCGTCACCATGCTCCTTACCGTTCTGGCGTTGTTCAGCTGGTTCCACAAAGGGCTGAACTTCGGCCTGGACTTCACCGGCGGTACGCTCATCGAGCTGACCTACGAGCGTCCGGCTGATCTGACCCAGGTCCGCGAAGAGCTGGTCAAGTCCGGCTTCCACGACGCCGTGGTGCAGAGCTTCGGTGCGACCACCGACCTGCTGGTGCGTATGCCGGGCGATGATCCGCTGCTGGGCAACCGCGTTTCCGAGGCGCTGCAGAAGGCGGGCGGCGACAACCCGGCGACCGTCAAGCGCGTCGAGTTCGTCGGTCCGCAGGTCGGCGAAGAACTGCGTGACCAGGGCGGCCTCGGCATGCTCCTGGCGCTGGGCGGGATCATGATCTACCTGGCCTTCCGCTTTCAGTGGAAGTTCGCGGTCGGCGCGATCATTTCGCTGATCCACGACGTGGTCGTGACCATGGGTATCCTGTCGTTCTTCCAGATCACCTTCGACCTGACGGTGCTGGCGGCGGTACTGGCGATCATCGGTTACTCGCTCAACGACACCATCGTCGTGTTCGACCGGGTTCGCGAGAACTTCCGCGTGCTGCGCAAGGCGTCGCTGATCGAGAACATCAACATCTCGACCACCCAGACCCTGCTGCGTACCGTGGCGACCTCGGTGTCGACCTTGCTGGCCATCGCCGCGCTGCTGTTCTTCGGCGGCGACAACCTGTACGGCTTCTCCCTGGCGCTGCTGGTGGGTGTTCTGGCGGGTACCTACTCGTCGATCTACATCGCCAACGTGGTGCTGATCTGGCTGAACCTGAACAGCGAAGACCTGATTCCTCCGGTTAAAACCGAAGGTGTGGACGAGCGTCCATAAGGCTTTTTCCTACGCCTCAGGCGGAAGAGGAAGGCGCGAGTATTGAACTCGCGCCTTTTTTTTTGCTCCAAGGCTGGGAGAAGCGCGGGTCAAACCCGCAGGTAAATCAGGAGGTTCACGTGAATAAGTCGATGCTGGTGGGTGCGGTACTGGGTGCTGTCGGTGTGACTGCCGGAGGTGCTGTCGCGACCTACAGCCTGGTCAACAGCGGGCCGGAATACGCCCAGGTGCTGGGTGTGCAGCCGGTCAAGCAGACTGTGAAGACGCCACGGGAAGTCTGTAAGGATGTGACCGTTACGCGGCAGAAGCCCGTGCAGGATCAGCACCAGATCGCCGGTACCGTGCTCGGTGCGGTGGCGGGTGGGCTGCTCGGCAATCAGATCGGTGGCGGCACCGGCAAGAAGATCGCCACGGTGGCCGGTGCGGTCGGCGGCGGTTATGCCGGCAACAAGGTTCAGGAAAACATGCAGAACAACGACACCTACTCCACGACACAGACCCGTTGCAACACGGTCAATGACGTAAGCGAGAAGGTGATTGGCTATGACGTGAAGTATTCGGTCGGCGAGAAGGTCGGTCAGGTGCGCATGGACCGTGATCCTGGGTCGCAGATTCCGCTGGATAAGCAGGGCAATCTGGTTTTGGGGCAGGCGCAGCCGGCTCAGTAATGAGGCCCTGAGATTCGACCAAAAAAAAGCACCTCGAAAGGTGCTTTTTTCATGCCCGGCTAAAAACTCAGCGCTTTACCGAAGGCGGCAGGTGCGGCTGGATAGCCGTCAGCACAGCCTTGAAGCACTTGATGTTGCCGGCAACGACGTGGCCTTTCTCAAGGAAGTCGTGACCACCGGTGAAGTCGCTCACCAGGCCGCCCGCTTCCTGGATCAGCAGCGCGCCCGCAGCCATGTCCCATTCGGACAGGCCCGACTCCCAGAAGGCGTCGAAACGACCAGCGGCAACGTAGGCCAGGTCCAGGCTGGCGGAACCGGCGCGGCGGATGCCGGCGGTCTGGCCGACCAGGGCGCGGAACATGCCCAGGTAGTTGTCCAGGTATTCCATCTGGTTGTCGCGGAACGGAAAGCCGGTGCCGAGCAGGGCGCCTTCCAGGCTGGTGCGCGAGCTGACGCGCAGGCGACGGCCGTTCAGCTGGGCGCCACGGCCACGGCTAGCGGTGAATTCTTCTTGGCGAACCGGGTCCAGTACGACGGCGTGCTCGAGGCGGCCGCGGTATTTGCAGGCGATGCTGACAGCAAAGTGAGGAACGCCACGCAGGAAGTTGGTAGTGCCATCCAGCGGATCGATGATCCACAGGTAGTCTTCGCCTTCACCGCTGCCGGCGTGCAGGCCGGTCTCTTCGCCTTGGATGGCGTGGGTCGGGTAGGCTTTGCGCAGCGCGTCGATGATGACTTTCTCGGCGGCGCGATCAACTTCGGACACGTAATCCTTGGCGTCCTTCTCATCAACCTTGATGGTATCCAGGCGCTCGATTGAGCGGAAAATCAGTTCGCTGGCGCTGCGGGCGGCGCGCAGCGCGATATTCAGCATGGGCTGCATGGACGTTTCACCTGAGTGTTAAAGAAAGCCGCACATTCTATCAGAAAACTTTCCGGGCAGAAGGGCAACATTTGCTTACGTAGCTTAATGGCGGTCGCTTCTGTAAGATTTGCTCCCCTCTTTTTAGTGTCTGAGAGCGCCTGCCGTGCTGGAAAATATACGTGTCGTTCTGGTTTGTACCAGCCACCCCGGCAATATCGGAGGCGCTGCGCGTGCCATGAAGAACATGGGCCTGTCGCGGCTGGTGCTGGTGAGTCCTGCGGATTTCCCGTCTCCAGAGGCCAGCGCGCGCGCTTCCGGCGCCGACGATGTGCTGGCGGGTGCCCAGGTGGTTTCCACCCTTGAAGACGCGCTGGTCGGCTGCACTCTGGTGATCGGCACCAGCGCGCGCAGTCGCAGCCTGCCCTGGCCGATGCTCGAGCCGCGCGAGTGCGGCACCGAAGTTACCGGACGAGCGGCGCAGGGCGAGCAGGTCGCCCTGGTCTTTGGTCGTGAGCACGCCGGCCTGACCAATGAAGAGCTGCAGCGCTGCCATTACCACGTGCACATCCCGTCCAATCCGGATTTCAGCTCGCTGAACCTGGCGGCGGCGGTGCAGGTGCTGAGCTACGAGGTCCGCACGGCCTGGCTGGCGCAGGCGTCGCAGCCTGAAAAAACGGAAAAGGATGAGCCGGTCGAAGAACTGGCCACCATGGACGAAATGGAGCGGTTCTACGGGCACCTGGAAGACACGCTGGTGCAGATCGGTTTCCTCGATCCGTCCCGGCCCAAGCACCTGATGCCGCGTTTGCGTCGCCTGTTCGGGCGCAGCGCGGTGAATCGTTCGGAAATGAGTATTTTGCGCGGCATCCTCACCGAAACCCAGAAAGCGGCCCGGGGCGATGCACACAAGCGGAAGGATCAATAATGTTCGAGCGTCTGCGTGAAGATATCCAAAGCGTATTCCACCGTGACCCGGCGGCACGCAATGCCTTTGAGGTGCTGACCTGCTATCCGGGCATGCACGCGATCTGGCTGCACCGCGCGGCGCATTGTCTGTGGAAGAAGGACTGGAAGTGGCTGGCCCGGCTGGTGTCGAACTTCGGCCGCTGGATGACCGGGATCGAGATCCACCCGGGTGCCAAGGTTGGCCGGCGCTTCTTCATCGACCATGGCATGGGCATCGTGATCGGTGAGACCGCGGAGATCGGCGACGATGTCACCTTGTACCAGGGCGTGACCCTCGGCGGCACCAGCTGGAACAAGGGCAAGCGCCATCCGACCCTGGAAGACGGCGTGGTGGTCGGCGCCGGGGCCAAGGTGCTCGGTCCGTTCACGGTGGGTGCCGGTGCCAAGATCGGCTCCAACGCAGTGGTCACCAAGGCCGTGCCGGCCGGCGCCACGGCGGTGGGAATTCCGGGGCGGATCATCGTCAAGTCCGATGTCGAGCAGGAAGCCCGGCGCAAGGCCATGGCCGAGAAGATCGGCTTTGATGCCTACGGCGTCAGCGAAGACATGCCCGACCCGGTGGCCCGCGCCATTGGTCAGTTGCTCGATCACCTGCAAGCGGTGGACGGGCGCTTGGAAGACATGTGCGGTGCGCTGAAAAACCTCGGCAGCGACTACTGCGCCAAGGAGCTTCCGGCCTTGCATGAAGAAGATTTCGCCTGCGTCAAAGGCGAGGTTCGCAGCGACGCGCCGACGCATTGACAGGCCGTTCGTTACAAGGGGCGTGTGCTCACGCCCTGATCTTGCTATCATCGCGCCCGCCGTTCAGGCGCAATCCCGACTAAAGCAGTAGGTCTTATAGTTGACTTAAATGCTCGGGAATCGCATACTCGCACACATCCTGTAACTCCCGTGGTATCAAATAGCCATGCGACTGACTACTAAAGGCCGATACGCCGTGACTGCCATGCTCGACCTGGCACTGCACGCGCAAAATGGGCCGGTGTCCCTGGCCGACATCTCTGAGCGCCAAGGCATTTCCCTCTCTTATCTGGAGCAGTTGTTCGCCAAACTGCGCCGCGCCAACCTGGTTTCCAGTGTGCGTGGTCCAGGCGGTGGCTATCAGCTCTCGCGAGTCATGGAAAGCATCCAGGTGGCCCAGGTTATCGATGCGGTCAATGAATCGGTCGACGCAACCCGTTGCCAAGGTCTCGGCGATTGCCATGCCGGTGACACCTGCCTGACCCACCACCTGTGGTGCGACCTCAGTGCACGAATCCACGAATTCCTCAGCGGAATCAGCCTGGCCGACCTAGTGACCCGCCGAGAGGTCCAGGAAGTGGCCCAGCGCCAGGACCTTCGCCGCATTGCTGGCCGAGCCCCGCATCTGGACAAGATTGAAACGTCCGCCGTCGAATGACCGTTTCGAACGAGCGACGCGCCTGCCTGATAGGAGAGATTCAATGAAGTTGCCGATCTACCTCGATTACTCCGCGACCACTCCGGTCGACCCACGTGTCGCCCAGAAGATGAGCGAATGCCTGCTGGTCGACGGGAACTTCGGTAACCCGGCGTCGCGCTCCCACGTCTTCGGCTGGAAAGCTGAAGAGTCGGTCGAAAACGCCCGCCGCCAGGTCGCTGACCTGGTCAATGCCGACCCACGCGAAATCGTCTGGACCAGCGGTGCCACCGAGTCCGACAACCTGGCGTTGAAAGGTGTCGCGCACTTCTACAGCACCAAGGGCAAGCACATCATCACCTCCAAGATCGAGCACAAAGCGGTCCTGGACAGCACTCGCCAACTCGAGCGCGAAGGCTTCGAAGTCACCTACCTCGAGCCTGGCAGCGACGGCCTGATCACTCCGGCCATGATCGAAGCGGCCCTGCGCGACGACACCATCCTCGTGTCGATCATGCATGTGAACAACGAGATCGGCACCATCAACGACATCGCCGCCATCGGTGAACTGACCCGCTCCCGCGGTGTGATGTTCCACGTCGATGCGGCTCAGTCCACTGGCAAGGTCGAGATCGACCTGCAGAAGCTGAAAGTCGACCTGATGTCCTTCTCCGCTCACAAAACCTACGGCCCGAAAGGCATTGGCGCGCTGTATGTCAGCCGCAAGCCGCGGGTTCGCCTGGAAGCTGCCATGCACGGCGGTGGTCATGAACGCGGCATGCGTTCGGGCACCCTGGCGACCCACCAGATCGTCGGCATGGGCGAAGCCTTCGCCGTCGCCAAAGAGCTGATGGCCAGCGAGAACGTGCGCATCAAGGCCCTGAGCGACCGCTTCTTCAAGCAGGTCGAAGGCCTGGAAGAGCTGTACGTCAACGGCAGCCTGACCGCGCGCATTCCGCACAACCTGAACCTGAGCTTCAACTACGTCGAAGGCGAGTCGCTGATCATGGCGCTCAAGGACCTGGCCGTATCGTCCGGTTCTGCATGCACTTCGGCATCCCTCGAGCCGTCCTATGTCCTGCGCGCCCTGGGCCGCAACGACGAACTGGCGCACAGCTCGATCCGCTTCACCTTCGGCCGCTTCACCACCGAAGAAGAAATCGACTACGCCGCGCAGAAGGTCTGCGAGGCCGTTACCAAGCTGCGCGAATTGTCGCCGCTGTGGGATATGTACAAAGACGGCGTCGACATCTCCAAGATCGAGTGGGCTGCGCACTAAGTAGTCGCCGGCAAGAGCGGCTCTCTGATGAGGAAGGAATTGCACCATGGCATACAGTGAAAAGGTCATCGACCACTACGAAAACCCGCGCAACGTCGGCAAGATGAATGCCGAAGACCCGGATGTTGGCACCGGCATGGTCGGCGCTCCGGCGTGCGGCGACGTGATGCGCCTGCAGATCAAGGTCAACGAGCAGGGCGTCATCGAAGACGCCAAGTTCAAGACCTACGGCTGTGGTTCGGCCATCGCTTCCAGCTCCCTCGCCACAGAGTGGATGAAGGGCAAGACCCTGGACGAAGCCGAGACCATCAAGAACACGCAGCTGGCCGAAGAACTGGCCCTGCCGCCGGTCAAGATCCACTGCTCGGTACTCGCCGAAGACGCCATCAAGGCGGCCGTTCGCGACTACAAGCAGAAGAAAGGTCTGATCTGAACCACCTTCAGCAGGTTTAAGGAGTCTCGATGGCTATCAGCATGACAGAAGCCGCCGCCAACCACGTGCGGCGCTCCCTCGAAGGACGCGGCAAGGGTGACGGTGTTCGCCTGGGTGTCCGTACTACCGGCTGCTCCGGTCTGGCCTACGTGCTGGAGTTCGTTGACGAGCCGAACGGCGAAGACGAAGTGTTCGAAAGTCACGGTGTGAAAGTGATCATCGACCCGAAAAGTCTGGTGTACCTCGACGGTACCGAGCTGGACTTCGTCAAGGAAGGGTTGAACGAAGGCTTCAAGTTCAACAACCCCAACGTGCGCGGTGAGTGTGGCTGCGGCGAAAGCTTCAACGTCTGAGGCTGCGCGTGGGTACTCCTTGTCATTTCGCCCTGTTTGAACTGCAGCCGGACTTCCGTCTGGACCTCGAGCAATTGGCCGCCCGCTACCGCGAGCTGGCCCGTGCCGTGCATCCAGACCGGTTCGCCGATGCGTCCGAGCGCGAACAGCGCCTGGCGCTGGAACGGTCCGCTGGTCTCAACGATGCCTATCAGACCCTCAAGAGCGCGCCCCGTCGGGCGCGTTACCTGTTGGCGCTCGGCGGCCATGAAGTGCCGCAGGAAGTCACCGTCCACGATCCCGAGTTTCTCTTCCAGCAGATGCAGTGGCGCGAAGAGCTCGAAGACCTTCAGGACAGTGCCGACCTCGATGGCGTGGCCGCGTTCAAGCGCCGCCTGAAAGCCGCCTCCGAAGCCCTCAACGAGGAGTTCGCCGCTTGCTGGAACGACGCCGCGCAGCGTGAACAGGCCGAACGCCTGATGCGCCGCATGCAGTTCCTCGACAAGCTCGCCTACGAAGTGCGCCAGCTGGAAGAGCGCCTCGACGATTAACCCGGTGCCGCCCCTGGCGACACCCCTGGTATTCAGATAAGCATGGCCCTACTGCAGATCGCCGAACCCGGTCAGACTCCTCAACCCCACCAGCGCCGACTGGCCGTGGGTATCGACCTGGGTACTACCAATTCGCTGGTCGCTGCCCTGCGCAGTGGTCTTTCCGCTCCGTTGCCCGATGCCGAAGGCCGGGTCATCCTGCCGTCCGCGGTGCGCTACCACGCTGACCACGTCGATGTCGGTCACGTTGCGCGCGAGTCGGCCTCTGCCGATCCGCTGAACACCATCCTCTCGGTCAAGCGCCTGATGGGGCGTGGCCTCGCGGACGTCAAGCAACTGGGGGAGCAACTGCCTTACCGCTTCGTCGGCGGCGAGTCGCACATGCCGTTCATCGAGACGATCCAGGGGCCGAAGAGTCCGGTGGAAGTTTCCGCCGATATCCTCAAGGTGCTGCGCCAGCGCGCTGAAGAAACCCTCGGTGGCGAGCTGGTTGGCGCGGTGATCACCGTGCCGGCCTATTTCGACGATGCTCAGCGCCAGGCCACCAAGGACGCCGCGCGTCTGGCCGGCCTCAACGTGCTGCGCCTGCTCAACGAGCCGACCGCGGCGGCTGTCGCCTACGGCCTGGACCAGAACGCCGAAGGCGTCGTGGCTATCTACGACCTGGGCGGCGGTACCTTCGATATTTCCATCCTGCGCCTGACCGGCGGTGTCTTCGAAGTGCTGGCCACCGGTGGCGATACCGCCCTGGGCGGCGATGATTTCGACCACGCCATTGCCAGTTGGATCGTACAGTCCGCCGGCTTGTCTTCCGACCTCGATCCCGGTGCGCAGCGTCGCCTGCTGGAAACCGCCTGCGCCGCCAAGGAAGCCCTGACCGACGCCGATTCCGTGGCCGTGCGCTACGACGGCTGGCAAGCCGAGCTGACCCGTGACGCCTTCGACGCGCTGATCGAACCGATGATCGCCCGCAGCCTGAAAGCCTGCCGTCGCGCCGTGCGTGACAGCGGTATCGAGCTGGAAGAAGTCGAGGCGGTGGTCATGGTCGGCGGCTCGACCCGTGTTCCTCGCGTGCGCAGTGCCGTGGGCGAGTTGTTCGGGCGTCAGCCGTTGACCGATATCGACCCGGATCAGGTGGTGGCCATTGGTGCTGCGATCCAGGCCGATACCCTGGCCGGCAACCGCCGCGAAGGTGGCGAATTGCTGCTGCTTGACGTGATTCCGCTGTCCCTGGGGCTGGAGACGATGGGCGGGCTGATGGAGAAGGTGATTCCGCGCAACACTACCATTCCGGTCGCCCGAGCCCAGGAGTTCACCACCTACAAGGATGGCCAGACGGCCATGATGATCCACGTGCTCCAGGGTGAGCGCGAGTTGATCAGCGATTGCCGTTCCCTCGCCCGTTTCGAGCTGCGTGGCATTCCCGCCATGGTGGCCGGTGCCGCGAAGATCCGCGTGACCTTCCAGGTCGATGCTGACGGCCTGCTCAGCGTTTCCGCGCGGGAGCTGGGTTCGGGCGTCGAATCGAGCATTCAGGTCAAGCCGTCCTACGGCCTGACCGACGGCGAAATCGCCCGCATGCTCAAGGACTCCTTCGAGCACGCCGGCAATGACAAGGCGGCGCGCCAGTTGCGCGAACACCAGGTCGACGCCGAGCGCCTGCTTGAAGCAGTGCAGGGCGCGCTGGATGCCGACGGCGAGCGTCTGCTGGACGCCGAAGAGCGCCTGGCGATCGAGCAACAGATGCAAGATTTGCGTGATTTGATGAGCGGCACCGATGGCTCGGCCATCGAGCAGCAGACCAAGCGTCTGTCGCAGGTGACCGATGCCTTTGCTGCCCGACGCCTTGATTCGACGGTCAAAGCCGCACTGGCCGGGCGCAACCTGAATGAGATCGAGGACAACTGATGCCGCAGGTTACATTTCTGCCCCACGAGAAGTTCTGTCCGGACGGCTTGACCGTCGAGGCAGCACCGGGGACTTCCATTCTCGAACTGGCCCATGACCATCACATCGAGATCGAAAGCGCCTGTGGCGGCGTGTGTGCTTGCACCACGTGTCACTGCATCGTCCGCCAGGGTTTCGACTCGGTCGAGGAAGCGGACGAGCTGGAAGAAGACATGCTGGACAAGGCCTGGGGCCTGGAAGCGCAGTCTCGTCTGGCGTGCCAGGTGGTCGTTGGTGAAGAAGACCTGACCATCGAGATTCCGAAGTACTCGCTCAACCACGCCGCCGAAGCGCCGCATTGATCCTGGAGCCGACATGAGCCTGAAATGGGTTGATGTACTTGAAATTGCTATCCAGCTTGCCGAAAGCAAGCCGGAAGTCGATCCTCGCTACGTGAATTTCGTCGATCTGCATCGCTGGGTGCTGGCATTGCCAGACTTCAGCGACGATCCGGCCCGCGGCGGCGAGAAGGTCCTGGAAGCCATTCAGGGCGCCTGGATCGAAGAAGCCGACTGAGCGCACTCGGCAGGTTAGGCAATCCCCCGGAACCCGCGTATAATTCGCGGGTTTAATTTTTCGCATCACTTACTGTTTCTGGAGTTACACCATGGCTGTTCAACGTACTTTCTCCATCATCAAGCCTGACGCCGTTGCCAAGAACGTCATCGGCAAAATCACCACCCGTTTCGAAGACGCCGGCCTGAAAATCGTTGCTTCGAAAATCAAGCAACTGTCCAAGGCCGAAGCCGAAGGCTTCTACGCCGAGCACGCAGAGCGCGGTTTCTTCGGTGACCTGGTTGCCTTCATGACCTCCGGTCCAGTTGTCGTTCAGGTTCTGGAAGGCGAAAACGCCATCGCTCGCAACCGTGAGCTGATGGGCGCTACCAACCCTAAAGAAGCTGCTGCCGGCACCATCCGTGCTGACTTCGCCGAGTCCATCGACGCCAACGCCGTTCACGGTTCGGACTCCGAAGCCGCTGCCGCTCGCGAAATCGCTTACTTCTTCGCAGCTACCGAGGTAACCACTCGCTAAGCCACGGCTTTCGAGTGAGGGTGAATCCATGACTACATCGACTGGCAAAACTAACCTGTTGGGACTTACCCAGCCGGAAATGGAAAAATTCTTCGACTCGATAGGGGAGAAGCGCTTCCGTGCCGGTCAGGTAATGAAATGGATTCACCACTTTGGCGTCGATGATTTCGACGCCATGACCAACGTCGGCAAGGCGCTGCGCGAAAAGCTCAAATCGTGCGCCGAGATTCGCGGCCCGGAAGTGGTCAGCGAGGACATCTCCAGCGACGGCACCCGTAAATGGGTGGTGCGCGTGGCCTCTGGCAGTTGCGTCGAAACCGTCTACATCCCCCAGGGCAAGCGCGGTACGTTGTGCGTATCGTCCCAGGCCGGTTGTGCTCTGGACTGCAGTTTCTGCTCCACCGGCAAGCAAGGATTCAACAGCAACCTCACCGCCGCCGAAGTCATCGGCCAGGTGTGGATTGCCAACAAGTCGTTCGGCAGCGTGCCGGCCACCATCGACCGCGCCATCACCAACGTGGTGATGATGGGCATGGGTGAGCCACTGCTGAACTTCGACAACGTGGTCGCCGCCATGCACCTGATGATGGACGACCTCGGCTATGGCATTTCCAAGCGCCGGGTGACCCTGTCCACCTCCGGCGTGGTGCCGATGATCGATGAGCTGGCCAAGCACATCGACGTCTCCCTGGCCCTGTCGCTGCACGCGCCGAACGACGCGCTGCGCAACGAACTGGTGCCGATCAACAAGAAGTACCCGCTCAAGGTTCTGCTCGAGTCTTGCATGCGCTACATGTCCGAACTGGGCGAGAAGCGCGTACTGACCATCGAGTACACCCTGCTCAAGGACGTCAACGACAAGCTCGAACACGCCCAGGAAATGGCCGAGCTGCTGAAGAACGTGCCGTGCAAGATCAATCTGATCCCGTTCAACCCGTTCCCGCACTCCGGCTACGAGCGTCCGAGCAACAACGCGATCCGCCGTTTCCAGGACTGCCTGCACCACGCCGGTTACAACGTGACCGTGCGCACCACGCGTGGTGAAGACATCGATGCCGCGTGCGGGCAACTGGTCGGCCAGGTCATGGACCGTACCCGTCGCAGTGAGCGCTATATCGCTGTGCGGCAATTGAACGCCGACGCCGATTCCAGCGGCGCGGCGGGCAACTGAGACGAGGACCGCCATGACCTTGCGCGTCGCGCTGCCGCTTCTCCTGCTGACGCTGCTTTACGGCTGCGCCACGCCCGGTGGCAAGGCGCGCGACGAGTCCCGCAAGGCTTATGTGCAATTGGGTCTGGGGTATCTGCAACAAGGCCAGAGCGAAAGGGCGAAGATTCCCTTGAAGAAGGCCCTGGCGCTCGGCGCCGATGATGCCGAGGTCAACGCGGCGCTGGCACTGGTTTTCCAGCGCGAGGACGAGCCGGCACTGGCCCGGATGCACTTCCAGAAGGCCTTGTCTGCCCAGCCCCATGACCCACGCATTCGCAACAACTACGGTGGTTTTCTCTACAGCCAGGGGCAATATGCCGAGGCGCAGCAGATGTTTCGCCAAGCGTCGGCCGATACCCTGTATCCTGAGCGGTCCCGGGTGTTCGAGAACCTCGGATTGACGGCCATCAGGCTGGGTCAGCGCGACCAGGCGCGGGAATACCTGGAAAAAGCTTTGCGTCTTAACCAGCAGCAGCCTCGGGCCTTGCTGGAAATGGCTGAGATGTCTTACGAAGACAGGCATTATGTGCCAGCTCGCGCGTTCTACGACCGGCACAGCCGCTTGAGTGAACCGAGTGCACGCAGCCTGTTGCTGGGCAACCGCCTGGCGACCGTCTTCGAAGAACGGACCGCGGCCGCCGAACTGGGCCTGCAATTACAACGACTTTATCCCGGTACGCCGGAATATCAGCAATACCTGTCGGAGCAATGATGAAAGCGGCGCATCCCGAAGTAGCACCAGCGACTCGCGAAAATCCCGGTGAGATTCTGCGTCAGGCTCGTGAGAGCCGGGACTGGTCGCAGGCCGACGTGGCCCGCAAGCTCAACCTGACCGTGAGTTCCCTGAACAACCTCGAATCCGGCGCGTTCGACAAGCTGCCGGGGCACACCTTCGCCCGCGGCTATATCCGCGCCTACGCCAAGCTGTTCGAGATGGACCAGGCCGCACTGGTCCAGGCCTTCGACCATTACACCGGTACGCATGCCCAGGGCAGTGACGTACACGCGCTGGGTCGTATCGAAGAGCCGGTTCGTCTTTCGCACAACATCATGCGCATCGTCAGCCTGCTGCTGCTGGTCCTGGTGGTCGGTGGCGGCTTCGTCTGGTGGCAAGACCAGAGCAGCCTGCGCGGCAAGGACCAGGCAAACATTGCCCTGGAACATGTCGAAGTCGAAAGCGCCGACGGCACCACGCAGATTCATCAACTGGACGAACCTGAAGATCAGGCCGTGACCGCTGGCCAGGAACCGGAAGCCACCCCGCCCGCCACCGAGCAGGCCCCTGCGGCTACCGCCGAAGCGCCGGCCCCGGTCCAGGCTCCCGCTGCTGCGGCAACACATCCTGCTGCGCCAGTGACTCCGGCTGCTCCGGCTGCCGCTGCACCTGCACCGGCAGTGCCCGCAGCACCAGTGGCCAGCGCCCCGGCTGTCGCGGCCGCGACGCCAGCGCCCGCCGCGGTCTCCGCGGGCAGTGGCCAAGTGCACATGCTGTTCGTTGCCGATTGCTGGACCTCGGTGACCGACGGTAACGGCAAGGTGCTGTTCAGCGCGGTCAAGCGCAAGGGCGATACCCTGGAATTGACCGGCAAACCACCTTTCTCGGTACGCCTGGGCTTTGCCCGCGGCGCGCAGATCACCTACAACGGTCAGGCTGTCGATGTCGCTCCGTTCACCAGTGGCGAAACCGCTCGCCTGAAGTTGGGGCAATAAGTCATGCACGGCGAATCTCCTATCAAACGTCGCGAATCCAGAAAGATCTGGGTCGGTAACGTGCCTGTTGGCGGCGATGCTCCCATCGCTGTCCAGAGCATGACCAACACCGACACCAACGACGTTGCTGCCACCGTGGCGCAGATCAACCGTCTGGTAGACGCCGGCGTCGACATCGTCCGGGTTTCCGTCCCGGACATGGATGCTGCCGAAGCCTTCGGTCGCATCAAGCAACTGGTCAGCGTGCCGCTGGTCGCCGATATCCATTTCGATTACCGCATTGCCCTGCGCGTCGCCGAGCTGGGCGTTGACTGCCTGCGCATCAACCCGGGCAACATCGGTCGCGAAGACCGTGTGCGTGCCGTGGTCGATGCCGCTCGCGACCGGGGCATCCCGATCCGCATCGGCGTCAACGCAGGTTCCCTGGAAAAGGACCTGCAGAAGAAGTACGGCGAACCGACCCCGGCCGCGCTGGTCGAGTCGGCGTTGCGCCATGTCGAGCACCTCGATCGCCTGAATTTTCAGGACTTCAAGGTCAGCGTGAAGGCTTCCGACGTGTTCATGGCCGTTGAAGCCTACCGTCTGCTGGCCAAGCAGATCGTCCAGCCACTGCACCTGGGCATCACCGAAGCCGGTGGCCTGCGTTCGGGCACGGTGAAATCGGCGGTCGGCCTCGGTATGCTGCTCGCCGACGGGATTGGCGATACTATTCGCATTTCGCTTGCGGCCGACCCGGTCGAAGAAGTGAAAGTCGGCTACGACATCCTCAAATCGCTGCACCTGCGTTCCCGTGGCATCAACTTCATCGCCTGCCCGAGTTGCTCGCGGCAGAACTTCGATGTGGTCAAGACCATGAACGAGCTTGAAGGCCGTCTGGAAGACCTGCTGGTGCCGATGGACGTCGCGGTGATCGGTTGTGTGGTCAACGGACCCGGCGAAGCCAAGGAAGCCCATGTCGGGCTGACCGGTGGCACGCCGAACCTGATCTACATCGACGGTAAGCCGGCGCAGAAGCTGACCAATGACAACCTGGTCGAGGAGCTTGAAAAGCTCATTCGCCAGAAAGCGGCCGAGAAGGCCGAGGCCGACGCGGCAGTGATTGCCCGCGGTTGACCGCTACAGATTTCGTTAAGGATTTTCCGTGAGCAAATCGCTGCAAGCCATCCGTGGCATGAACGACATCCTGCCCGAGCAGACGCCGCTGTGGCGCTACTTCGAGAGCACCGTTGCAGGTCTGCTGGATACCTACGGCTATCGCCAGATCCGCATGCCGATCGTCGAGTTCACCGAGCTGTTCAAGCGCTCCATCGGTGAAGTGACCGACATCGTCGAAAAAGAGATGTACACCTTCAACGACCGCAACGGTGACTCCCTGACCCTGCGCCCCGAAGGCACCGCGTCCTGCGTGCGTGCGGTGCTGGAGCACGGCATCAGCGGCGGCGGCCAGGTGCAGAAGCTCTGGTACATCGGCCAGATGTTCCGTCACGAGCGTCCGCAGAAAGGCCGTTATCGCCAGTTCAACCAGATCGGTATCGAGGTCTTCAACCTCGACGGCCCGGACATCGACGCCGAGCTTATTGTCCTGACCTGGCGCCTGTGGGGCCTGCTGGGTCTGCGCGATGCGGTGAAACTGGAGCTCAACAGCCTGGGCACCAGCGAAGCGCGTGCCCGCTACCGTGATGCGCTGGTGGAATTCCTGTCCGCCCGCCTCGAGCAACTGGACGAAGACAGCCAGCGCCGCCTGAAGACCAACCCGCTGCGCATTCTCGACAGCAAGGACGCCAATACCCAGGCGGCCCTGGTCGGCGCACCGAAGCTGGAAGAGTATCTGGACGAAGAGTCGCGGATTCACTTCGAAGGCCTGAAGTCGCGCCTGGATGCCGCCGGCATTCCTTATGTGATCAACACCAAGCTGGTGCGTGGTCTCGACTACTACAGCAAGACCGTGTTCGAGTGGGTCACCGACAAGCTCGGTTCCCAGGGCACCGTCTGTGCCGGCGGCCGTTACGACGGTCTGGTCGAGCAAATGGGCGGCAAGCCGACCCCGGGCGTCGGTTTCGCCATGGGCATCGAGCGTCTGATCCTGCTGCTGGAAACCCTGGAGCTGGTGCCTGAGTCGATTTCCCGTCAGGTCGACGTCTACCTCTGCGCCTTCGGCGAGCAAGCCGAACTGGCTGGCCTGCAACTGAGCGAGCGTCTGCGTGACCGTCTGCCGAACCTGCGCCTGCAGGTCAACGCTGGTGGCGGCAGCTTCAAGAGCCAGTTCAAGAAGGCCGACAAGAGCGCGGCGCTGTATGCGCTGATCCTCGGGGACGACGAACTGGCCCAACAAGTGGTAGGTTTCAAACCCCTGCGTGGTCAGGGCGAACAACAAAACATTGCCTGGGATGCTCTGGCTGAGCACCTGGAAGCTTCCCTCGCGCAGGCGTGAAGCGCCCATCAGCGGATTTGGTGAAAAGGAGTATTGGGGTGTCGAGTACCGATGATGAACAACTGGCCGCATTCAAGGACTGGTGGGAGCGCAACGGCAAGCCACTGGTAACTGGCGGTCTGCTCGCACTGGTTGTGGTGTTCGGCTGGCAAGCCTGGCACAAGTACCAGAACAACCAGTCGCAAGGCGCCTCGAACCTCTATCAGGCCCTGCTGGAAACCACGCTGACGCCGACCGGTGAGCCGGACAAGGCCAAGGTCGCGGAGCTTTCCGGGAAACTCAAAAACGAGTTCCCGGGTTCGGCCTACGCCCAGTACGCCAGCCTGTTCGTCGCCAAGGTTGCGGTGGAAAGCGGCAAGCTGGACGACGCCGCCGCCGAGCTGAAAAGCGTTACCGACAAGCCTGCCGACGCGACCCTGGGTGAAATCGCCCGTCAGCGTCTGGCCCGCGTGCTGGCTGCACAGAACAAGGCCGATGAGGCACTGAAACTGCTCGACGGCGACACCGACAAGGCGTTCGTTGCCACCCGCGAAGAGCTCAAGGGCGACCTGCTGGTGCAACTGGGCCGTAGCGATGACGCACATGCTGCATACGAAAAGGCCAAGGCCGCACTGTCTGACGACGATGCGGTAGGTGGTCTGCAACTCAAGCTCGACGACCTGGCCAAAGGGGATGCCTGACGTGATTGGTTGGAAACATGCAGCAGTGCTGAGCCTGGCCATTCTGGCCGCGGGTTGCAGCAGCAACAGCAAGAAGGAATTGCCTCCGGCCGAACTGACCAAGTTCACCGAAGAGGTGGTACTCAAGAAGCAGTGGAGCCGTTCGATCGGCGATGGCCAGGGCGACAGCTTCAACATGCTGGTGCCGGCGATCGAGAACGACCGCATCTACGCCTCGGACGTCACCGGTGTGGTGATGGCCCTGGACCGTCTGAACGGCGACGTGGTCTGGAAGAAAGACCTCGACCTGCCGGTCTCCGGCGCTGTCGGCGTTGGTTATGGCCTGGTCACGCTCGGTACCCTCAAGGGTGAAGTGATTGCCCTGGACTCCAGCACCGGCGAAGAGAAGTGGCGTTCCCGGGTGACCAGCGAAGTGCTGGCTCCGCCTGCGAACAACGGTGACATCGTTGTCGTCCAGACTCAGGACGACCGCGTGATCGGCCTTGATGCCAACACGGGTGATCGTCGCTGGATCTACGAAAGTACTCCAGCGGTGCTGACCCTGCGCGGTACCGGTGCTCCGATCGTTACCAACAGCCTGGCAGTCGCCGGCCTGTCCAGTGGCAAGGTTGTTGCCCTGGATACCCGCAACGGCGTGCCGGTGTGGGAACAACGGGTCGCCGTTCCGCAAGGTCGTTCGGAACTGGAGCGCGTGGTGGACATCGACGGCGGCCTGCTGCTGTCGGGTGGCACCCTGTACGTCGCCAGCTATCAGGGCCGCGTCGCGGGCCTGGACCTGGAGTCCGGCCGTGTGCTCTGGCAGCGTGATGCTTCCAGCTACACCGGTGTGGCTCAGGGCTTCGGCAACGTTTACGTGAGCGAAGCGTCGGGCACTGTCGAAGGTATCGACGAGCGTTCTTCGTCGGCCTTGTGGAGCAACGACCAACTGGCTCGTCGCCAGCTGTCGGCGCCGGAAGTGTTCTCCAGCTACGTGGCAGTCGGTGACCTGGAAGGTTACCTGCACCTGCTGAGCCAGGTGGACGGCCGTTTCGTCGGCCGTGAGCGCATCGACAGCGACGGCCTGCGCGCCCGTCCGCTGGTGGTGGGCGACACGATTTATGTGTATGGCAACAGCGGCACCCTTGAGGCGCTGAGCATACGCTGAGTCTATGCTTGGGGCCTGAGTGCCCCGGGCCGCGACGTCGCGAGACGTTGCCCGAAACTCCGGCCGCTGCCTCGCAGCGGCCTTTGTATTTTTTGAATTTACGCAAATGGAGAGCCGCATGGTTCCCGTAATCGCCCTGGTAGGTCGGCCGAACGTCGGCAAATCCACCATGTTCAACCGCCTGACCAAGACCCGCGACGCCATCGTCGGCGACCTCTCGGGTCTGACCCGCGACCGCCAGTACGGCGAAGCGCGCTGGCAGGGACGCAGCTACATCCTGATCGACACCGGTGGTATCACCGGCGACGAAGCAGGCATGGACGAAAAGATGGCCGAGCAATCGCTGATGGCCATCGAAGAAGCCGATCACGTGCTGTTCCTGGTCGACGCCCGCGCCGGCATGACCGCCGCCGACCAGATGATCGCCGAGCACCTGCGCAAGCGGAACAAGCGCTCGTACCTGGTGGCCAACAAGATCGACCACATCGATCCTGACACCGCCGTCGCCGAGTTCGCGCCGATGGGCATGGGCAACGCGATTCCGGTCGCCGGCTCCCAGGGCCGTGGCATCAATACGTTGATGGAACTCGTGCTGGGCGATACGCCGCGCGAGGAAGAAGAAGACGCACTGGCTGAAGACGTCGCCGAAGGCCAGGAAGCCGTACGGATTCCCGGCCCGAGCGAGAAAGATGGCATCAAGATCGCCATCATCGGTCGTCCCAACGTCGGCAAGTCGACCCTGGTCAACCGCATGCTCGGCGAAGAGCGCGTGGTGGTCTACGACGAGCCGGGCACGACCCGCGACAGTATCTACATTCCCTTCGAGCGCAACGAAGAGAAGTACACCCTGATCGACACGGCCGGTGTGCGCAAGCGCGGCAAGATCCACGAGGAAGTTGAAAAGTTCTCGGTGGTGAAGACCCTGCAGGCGATCAAGGACGCCAACGTGGTGATCTTCGTCATGGATGCCCGCGAAGGCGTGGTGGACCATGACCTGAACCTGCTGGGCTTCGCCCTGGAAGCCGGCCGCGCCATCGTCATCGCCCTGAACAAGTGGGATGGCATGCAGCCGGGCGAGCGCGACTACGTGAAGACCGAGCTGGAGCGCCGGCTGTTCTTCGTCGACTTCGCCGACATTCACTTCATCTCGGCACTGCATGGCACTGGCGTCGGCAACCTGTACCAGTCGGTGCAGAACTCGTTCAAGTCGGCGGTCACCCGCTGGCCGACCAGCCGCCTGACCCAGATCCTCGAAGACGCGGTCAGCGAGCACCAGCCGCCGATGGTCAACAGCCGCCGGATCAAGCTGCGTTATGCCCACCTGGGTGGCGCCAACCCGCCGATCATCGTGATCCACGGCAACCAGGTGGAGAAGGTCCCGCGTTCGTACTCGCGTTACCTGGAAAACACCTATCGCCGCGTGCTGAAGCTGGTCGGTACGCCGATTCGCATCGAGTACAAGGGCAGCGACAACCCTTATGAGGGCAACAAGAACACCCTCACCGACCGCCAGGTCAACAAGAAGCGCCGGCTGATGACGCACCACAAGAAAGCCGAGAAGAAGCGCAAGGACAAGCGCAAGTAAAACCGTTGCGGCGCACCGAGGGCTATTCGCCCGCGGCGCGCCGCACGCGTTTTTGACCCGGATCAGCGCCTCGCGCCGGGAGTTTGTTTCAACCTTTTTCCTGACCATCCAATCCGCTATGCTCGGGGCCTGTCCGCGCCTCCCGGGGGCGGGTCCGCAGGAAAGAGGGCTCCATGATCAGCAGCAAGCTGCCGAATGTCGGCACGACCATCTTCACCACCATGTCCCAGCTCGCCGTGCAGACCGGCGCGTTGAACCTGTCCCAGGGTTTCCCCGATTTCAATGGCCCGCAGGCCTTGCTCGACGCCGTCGGGCGGCATGTCAGTGCCGGACACAACCAGTATTCGCCGATGACCGGCCTGCCCGCGCTGCGCCAGCAGGTGGCGGCCAAGGTTGCGCGGTACTACGGCGCCAATGTCGATGCCGACAATGAGATCACGATCGTCCCGGGTGCCACGGAAGGGATCTTCTGCGCCATTCATGCGGTGATCCGCGCCGGTGATGAAGTCATCGTCTTCGACCCGAGCTACGACAGCTACGAGCCCGCCGTCGAACTGGCCGGCGGTCGCTGCGTGCACGTGCAACTGGACGCCACGGACTTCTCCATCGACTGGCAGAAATTCAGCGATGCCCTGAGCCCGCGCACGCGCATGGTCATCATCAACTCGCCGCACAACCCCAGTGGCGCGCTGATTACCCGGGCGGACCTGGACCAGTTGGCGGCGTTGATCGCTGACCGCGACATCTACCTGATCAGCGACGAGGTGTACGAGCATCTGGTGTTCGACGGTGTCGCCCACGCCAGCGTGCTGGCCCATGAGGCGCTGTATCAGCGCGCGTTCGTGGTCAGCTCGTTCGGCAAGACCTACCACGTTACTGGCTGGAAGACCGGCTATGTGGTCGCTCCTCCCGCCTTGAGCGCGGAACTGCGCAAGGTCCATCAGTACGTCAATTTCTGTGGCGTGACCCCGCTGCAGTGGGCGCTGGCGGATTTCATGGCCGAGCACCCGGAGCATGTAGACGAGCTGCCGGCCTTCTACCAGGCCAAGCGTGACCTGTTCTGCGACCTGCTGACGCCGTCGCGGTTCAGCTTCCGACGTGCTGCGGGCACCTACTTCCAGTTGGTGGATTACTCGCAGATTCGCCCCGACCTCAACGATGTCGACATGGCCCTGTGGCTGACCCGTGAACACGGTGTGGCGACCATTCCGGTGTCGGTGTTCTACCAGCAGCCCATTGCGCAGCAGCGCCTCGTGCGCCTGTGTTTTGCCAAACGCGAGGAGACGCTGCGCGAGGCAGCGGAAAAACTATGCGCGATCTGAGCAGCCTGCCCAACCTGACCGTTGCCCTGATCCAGACCAGCCTGCTGTGGCAGGACCGCCAGGGAAACTACGCCCATTTCGAAACCTTGCTGGATCAGGCCCGTGGCGCTGATCTGGTGATCCTGCCGGAAATGTTCACCACCGGCTTCTCCATGGAATCCGAGCGCCTGGCCGAGCCGGAAAACGGCTCGACCTACAAGTGGCTCAAGGCCCAGGCAGCACGTATCGATGCGGTGATCACCGGCAGCGTGATCATCCAGGCCGCCGACGGCAGCCACCGCAACCGCTTGCTCTGGGCGCGGCCGGACGGCGAGATCCTGCACTACGACAAGCGCCATCTGTTCCGCATGGCCGGCGAGCACAAGCACTACACCCCCGGCGAGCGTCAGGTGCAGTTCGAACTCAAGGGCTGGCGGGTGCGTCCGCTGATCTGTTACGACCTGCGCTTCCCGGTGTGGAGCCGCGATGCTCAGGACACGGACCTGCTGCTGTACACCGCCAATTGGCCGGCGGCGCGACGCCTGCACTGGAACCGGTTGCTGCCGGCGCGGGGGATCGAGAACCTGTGCTATGTGGCCGCGGTGAATCGGGTGGGGACGGATGGCAAGGGCTTCGCTTATACCGGCGACAGCCAGGTGCTGGACTTCCAGGGCGAGAGCCTGCTCAGCGCTGGCGAGGCGGACGGGGTGTTTACGGCGGTGTTGAGCGCGGCTGATTTGGCGGCGTACCGCACACGATTCCCGGCGAACCTGGATGCCGATACCTTCGAGCTTCATTGAAAATTCTGGGGCCGCAAAGCGGCCCCAGAATCATCCTCAATAAACGTCCCGGCGATACCGCCCCAGTTCGATCAACTCTTCCACCGCCGACTCACCCAGCAACCCGTTCAACGCCGCATCCACTCCGCCAGCCATGCCATTCAGGCTGCCGCAGATGTAGATCGCCGCGCCGTCATCCAGCCAGCGCTTCAGCTCTTCACCGCGCTGCAGTAACAGGTCCTGCACGTAGACTTTCTCCGCCTGATCGCGGGAGAAGGCCAGGTCAAGTCGCGTCAGGTCGCCGCTTTCCACCCAACCCTGCAGTTCTTCACGGCAATGGAAGTCGTGCGCCCGGTTGCGTTCGCCAAACAGCAGCCAGTTGCGTTGCTCGCCGCTGGCGATGCGCGCCTTGAGCAGGCTGCGCAAACCGGCCAGGCCGGTGCCGTTGCCGATCAGGATCATCGGCGCCGGGGCGCCCGGCAGGTGGAAGCCGCTGTTGCGGCGCAGGCGCAGGCTGACGCTGTCGCCCAGGGCCATATGCTCGGTCAGCCAGCCAGAACCCAGACCGAGGCTGCCGTCCGCGTGGCGCTCCTGGCGCACGATCAGTTCCAGCACGCCGTCGCTCGCAATGGACGCGATGGAGTATTCCCGTGCGTCGATGGGGATCAGCGCATCCACCAGTGCCTGCGCGTGCAAGCCCACCAGATGCTCGCGGCTCACCGGCAGTTGCCGGCTGGCGAGGGCCACGGACAGCGGCTCTTGCAAACCGTCGATCTGCACCGGCGTGTTGGCGTCCAGGCCGAGCCCTTGCAGGAAGCGCTCGATGGCGGCGGGGGCTAGGCGCGGGAGGATTTCCACCAGGTCGCCAGCGTCCCATTGCGCGGGTGCCGGTGGGTTCAGGCCCAGCAGGAATACCGGCAAGCCCTGGCTGCCGGGATTGAGCAGCGTGCGCTGAGTCAGGGTCCAAGGCGCGAACTCCGGCGCCTGCCAGACCGGAACAGTACTGCTGCCGCTCATCTGCGCGAGTTGCTGCTGCCAATGTTGCAGCGCCAGTGGGTCGGCGCTGTCGACTTCCACCGGGGCGAAGCGGGCCTTGGCACCACGCTCGTCCAGCCAGGCATTCAGGCGCCGGGCAAAGCCGCAGAAGTGCGGGTACTGGCGATCGCCGAGGGCGAGCAGGGCGTAGTTCAGGCCGTCGAGGGACCACGGCTGGCCAAGCACCTTGCGTTCGAAACCGCGGGCGCTGTCTGGCGCTTCACCGTCACCGAAGGTGCTGACCACGAACAGCGCACGCTGAGCCTGGCGCAGGTCGTCTTCGCTGATGCTCGCCAGCGGCTGCACCCGCACCGGCAGGCCGGCAGCCTGCAATTGCCCGGCGCTCTGCCAGGCCAGTTGTTCGGCGAAGCCGCTCTGGCTGGCGAAGCCCACCAGCCAGCCGTTCTTCTGGTCGTCGCCCGGGGTCAGGCCGCTACGCGCGGCGCGGACCTGGCGTTTCTTGCGTCGGCGGTCGAGGTACAACAGCCAGCCGGTGACGAAGAACAGCGGCATGGTCAGGCTGGCGATCATCGCCAGGATGCGCCCGGTCAGGCCGAAGTAGCTGCCGACGTGCAGCGCGTAGACGCTGGTCAGCAGTTGCGCCTTGAACGATTTGTCGGTGTACACCTCCTGGCGCCGAACCTGGCCGCTGGCCGGGTCGATGGTCAGGGTGTTGAAGGCGCGCTCATGGGCGGCATCGTCGAGCAGGTAGAACAGCGTGGCCGGCTGGCCACCCACTGGCGGCAGGCGCAGGTTATACGCGGCAAGGCCTGGGCCGGCGGCTTTTTGCAGGCTGGCCCAGATGGCGTCGTAGTCGACCACCAGCGCGGGGGCATTGGCATCAGGCTGTTGTGGCCCGCCATGACCGCCGCGGTTGCCGCGGCCTTCTCCGCGTTTCTGTTCCTGGCCGGCCGGTGGCGGGTCCGCCAGCAGTTTGTTCAGGCCTTCGCGGTACCACTCGTAGGACCAGAACAGTCCGGTCAGGGCAAACAGTAAATAGAACAGCAGGCACCAGGTCCCGGCCACCGCGTGCAGGTCCCAGTTGAACGCGCGACCTTTCTTCGCCCAGTCCAGCGTCAGCCAGGCACGCCAGTTCAGCGCCTTGCGCGGCCAGCGCAGGTACAGCCCGGACAGACAGAAAAACACCAGCATCAGGGTGCAGGCGCCGGTGATCTGCCGGCCGGTGTCGCCGATGGCGAGGAAGCGGTGCAGGTTGAGCATCAGGTTGAAGAAGTCCTGGCCGACCACGTCGCCCTGGAACTCCCCGGTGTAGGGATCGACGTAGCGCAACTGGCCACGGCGCTCGCCCGGCGGCGGCGTGAAGAACACCCGGGCGGCGGCATCGCTGTGGGTTTCGACCCAGAGCATGGCGACTTTCTTGCCCTCGGTCGCTTCGACCCGGCGAACCAGCTCGGCCGGCGCCAGCACGCCTTCTTCGCGGACCTTCACCTTGAGCACCTGGGGGTTGATTACCCGGAGGATTTCATCCTGGAACGAATACGTCGCGCCGGTGATGCCCATCAGCGCGAGCACCAGGCCGGCGGTGATGCCGAAGAACCAGTGCAGTTGGAACAGCGTCTTTTTCAGCACATCAACCACCTTGTCTTGCCGGGAATGCGAATTACTCGCGCATTATGCCTTGATACACAAAAGCCCCGTTCATCGAAATGAACGGGGCTTTGCCAATCAGCGACCTTAGAAGTGGACGCTGGTGCTCAGCAGGGCGGTACGCCCGGCGGCCTGGTTGGCGAAGTGCGTGGAGAACGCCTTGTCGTAGTAGACCTCGTTGGTCAGGTTCTGCACGTTCAGTTGCAGGTCGACGTTCTTGGTCAGCTTGTAGGCGGCCATGGCGTCGTAGCGCACGTAGCTGTCGACCATGGTGGTGTTGGCCACGCTGCCGAAGACGTCGTCGGTGTAGAACGCGCCGCCACCGATGGTCAGCTTCGGGGTCACCTGGTAGGTGGTCCACAGGCTGGCCGCGTTGTTCGGCAGGTTCGGCAACTGGTTGCCGTCGTTGGCCTTGCCCAGCGGGCCGCCGTCGATCTGGCGACCTTCCATGTAGGTGTAGCCGGCGAAGACCTGCCATTTATCGGTGAGCTTGCCGCTGGCGCCCAACTCGATACCGTCGACGCGGGTGGTGCCGACGTTTTCGTAGGCGGTGGTGTTGACCTGGACGCGGGCGTTGTCTTTCTCGGTGCGGAAGATCGCACCGGTCAGCGACAGGCGGCTGTCGAGGAAGTCCCACTTGGTGCCGATTTCGTAGTTGGTGGTTTCTTCAGGTTCCAGGTCGCTGGTCAGCAGGTTGCCGCTACGGTCGGTCGAGCCCGGCAGTGGGTTGCCTTCCATACCTTCGCCGAGTTGCGCACCCGGTGGAGTGGCCGAGGTGGCGTAGGACACGTAGACGCTGCCGTTCTCGGCCGGCTTCCACACCAGGCCCAGTTGGCCGGTGAAGAATTCGCTGGTGTCGCTGCCCTTGGCGGTGGTGGCGCCCGCGGCGCTGTAGGTGCGGTAGTCGGTCTCGAAGTGGTCGTAGCGCAGGCCCATGTTGAGCAGCCATTGCGGGCTCAGCTCAAGGGTGTCGAACACGTAGATCGCGCGGGTCTTGCTCTCGGTGTCGGTGCCGGCGTAGTTGCGGGTGATCGAACCGTTCCACGGATCATCCGGGTTCGGGTTGCTCAGCGAGGTGCAGTTGTAGCCGCTGGAGACGATCATCGCGGGGGTGCAGTTGGTGCTGGACGCCCCCGGCGACGCCGGGGTGGTGTCGCTGTTGACGGTGTAGCTGGTGCGGTCGCTTTCTTCGCGGCTCAGTTCGATACCGGTGGAGAAGCTGTTCTTGAAGCCGGCCACGTAGAAGTCGCCGAACAGGTCGGTCTGGTTGGTGGTGGTGGCGGTGTTGCCCACGCGGCTGTTGGGACGACGCCAGACGCTGCCGGTGTTGACGTTGCCCTTGCTGTCGTCCGGCTGGGTCAGGATGTAGTCCTGCATCGAGTTGCCGTGGCGCAGGGTGTTCTTGATGGTCAGCGCTTCGGTCAGGTCGTGCTCGACGGCGATGGTCGCGATGTCGGTGCGGGTTTTGCGGAAATCGCGGTCGGTCAGGCCGTAGAAGTTGCTGTCGTCACCACCGGCGTAGGGTTTGTCCGGGTTGGCCGACGTCCGGTTGGCACCGCTGTAGGTGTAAGGAACGCCCGAGTCCGGCAGGTCGTTGCTTTCCATGTGGTAGTAGTCGAGGTTGACGCGGGTGTCGGTGCCCAGGCCGAAGGCCAGGGACGGGGCGATGCCCCAGCGGTCGAAATCGACTTTGTCGCGGCCGGCGACGTTGCTTTCGTGGCTCATCAGGTTCAGGCGGCCGGCAACGGTGTCGCTGAACTGGTAGTTGCCGTCGAGGGTGTAGCGCTGGGTCTGGTCGGAGCCCCAGGTGAAGCCGCCGTCGAAGGAATTGCCCAGGTGCGCCTTTTTGCTCACCAGGTTGATGCTGCCGCCCGCCGCGCCACGACCGCCAACGGCGGAGTTCGGGCCCTTGCTGACTTCGATGGATTCCACGGCGAAGATTTCGCGGGTCTGCGCGCCGGTGTCGCGCACGCCGTCGAGGTAGGTGTCGCTCTGCGAGTCGAAGCCGCGGATGAACGGACGGTCGCCTTGCGGGTTGCCGCCTTCACCGGCGCCGAAGGTAATCCCCGGAACGGTGCGCAGGGCGTCCTGCATGGTCAGGGCGTTGGTGTCCTTGAGGACTTGTTGCGGAATCACCGTCACCGAGCGCGGGGTGTCGATCAGCGGCGCGGTGTATTTCGGCGAAGAAGCTTTCTCCACCTTGTAGTCGGTGCTGGCCTGGTTGCCTTCGGCGTTGATGCTGGTGGCATCCAGGGCGATCGAACCTTCCTTGCGGGCAGGGGCCGGCTCGTCGGCGTACGCCATATGTGCGGCGGACGTTGCGGTGATGGCTACACCAATGGCGGATGCGAGCAAGCGCGGTGAGCTGACAGCGGTTGGTACGAATTGACGCGACATCAGGTGGACCCCCTCCCAAGGTTTCGAGGGGGCGGAATATAAGAGCAAGTGATTGCTACTCACAATTGAGAAACGTTGGCATTTACATTCTTTACACCTTTTTCACGAAATTTTGCCAAGGATCAATGTCCGCCCCTCGGATGAGGCTTGTGGCTGATAGATAAGAATCAATACCATTGACAACTTTTTCCGCTCAGGTGCCAACCGCCATGCTTTTACACATTCCCGGCTTGTTCAACCGTGAGGAAGTCGTGCGTATTCGCGAGGCGCTGGAGAGCACCGATTGGGCGGATGGCAAGATCACCGCTGGCTATCAGTCGGCCAAGGCCAAGCACAATTTGCAGTTGCCCGAGTCCCATCCACTGGCCAAGGAAATCGGCGCCGCGATGATCGAGCGCCTGTGGAAAAACCCGCGTTTCATGTCGGCCGCATTGCCGCACAAGGTGTTTCCGCCGCTGGTCAACTGCTACCGCGAAGGCGGCAATTTCGGTTTCCACATTGATAACGCGGTGCGCCAGCCCCGCGGCAGCATCGAGCGGGTGCGCACCGACCTGTCCTCGACGCTGTTCTTCAGCGACCCCGAGGACTACGACGGCGGCGAGCTGGAGATCCAGGACACTTACGGTCTGCAGCAGGTCAAGCTGGCGGCCGGGGACATGGTCTTGTATCCCGGCACCAGCCTGCACAAGGTCAACCCGGTCACCCGCGGCGCCCGTTACGCGGCGTTCTTCTGGACCCAGAGCATGATTCGCGAGGACAGCCAGCGGACCCTGCTGTTCGAGATGGACAACGCCATCCAGCAGCTCACCGCCGACGTGCCCGATCACCCGTCGCTGATCCAGCTCACCGGCACCTACCACAACCTGCTGCGCCGCTGGGCCGAGGTCTGACATGGCGTTCCAGTTGCGCCGTGAGGAAGTGGTCGGCACTGACGAGTTCGGGCAGATGCTCGAACAGAGCCCGGCCAAGGCGGCCCAGGCCTTGTTGATGGCGTCGGCAGAGGGCGTGGTCGAAGCCCAGGCGTTGCTCGGGCAGATCCTGCTGGACGGGCGCGGCATCGAGCAGGACGCGGTCCTGGCCCGGCGCTGGTTCGGCATCGCCGCGCAGCAGGGCAGTGTGATGGCGCACAACATGCTCGGGCGCTGCCTGGAACACGGCTGGGGTGGTGAGGTTGACGTTGCGCAAGCCGCGCGACATTACCGCGAGGCGGCCAATGGCGGGCTGGACTGGGGGCTTTACAACCTGGCCAACCTGCTTGCGACCGGGCGCGGTGTGGCGCTGGACCATGGCGTGGCGCTGGCCTGTTATCGCCGGGCGGCGGACATGGGCCACGCCAAGTCGATGAACCTGTTGGGGCGTTATCTGGAGGAGGGCCTGCATTGCCAGGCGGATCTGTCGGCGGCGCGGGAGTGGTATCGGCGCTCGGCCGAGGGCGGGGATTTTCGCGGGCAGTTCAGCCATGCGGCGATATTGGCCGGGCAGGGCTTGCTCGATGAAGCGCTGGGCTGGTTGCAGCGGGCGCTGGAAGGCGGCAATGCCAATTTCCTGCGGGTAGCGGGGCCGGCGTTGGAGCAGGCGGCGCAGGCGGAGATTCGGGCGATGGCGGGGGCTTACAAGGCGCGCTTGGCTGAGCTGGTGTAAGGGCTTTGAGATAAAAAAGGGGGCTGATCACTCAGCCCCCTTTTTGCATTACAGGTAGAACGCTTTCAGCGGCGGGAAGCCGTTGAATTCGACGGCGCTGTAGCTGGTGGTGTAGGCACCGGTCGACAGCCAGTACAGACGGTCACCGATCGCCAGGTTCAGCGGCAGGCCGTACTTGTAGTGCTCGTACATGATGTCGGCGCTGTCGCAGGTCGGGCCGGCGATGACCACTTCTTCCATCTCGCCTTTCTTCTCGGTCCAGATCGGGAACTTGATGGACTCGTCCATGGTTTCGATCAGGCCGGAGAATTTGCCCACGTCGGTGTAAACCCAACGCTCGACGGCGGTACGCGATTTACGCGCGACCAGCACCACTTCGCTGACCAGGATGCCGGCGTTGGCAATCAGCGAGCGGCCCGGCTCCAGGATGATTTCCGGCAGGTCGTCGCCGAAGTCTTCCTTCAGGAAGCGGATGATTTCCTCGGCGTAGGTTTCCAGGCTGTTGGTCCGGGTGATGTAGTTGGCCGGGAAGCCGCCACCCATGTTGATCAGTTTCAGTTCGATGCCGTCTTCTTCTTTCAGGCGCTCGAAGATCACTTTGACCTTGGCGATCGCCGCGTCCCAGACGCTGATGTCGCGCTGCTGCGAACCGACGTGGAACGACACGCCGTAAGGCACCAGGCCCAGGTCACGGGCGAGGATCAGCAGGTCCATGGCCATGTCGGTCTGGCAGCCGAATTTGCGCGACAGCGGCCAGTCAGCGGTGGTGGAGCCTTCGGTGAGGATACGCACGTAGACTTTCGAGCCCGGCGCGGCCTTGGCGATGTTGCGCAGGTCGGCTTCGGAGTCGGTGGCATACAGACGCACGCCCTTCTCGTAGAAGTAGCGGATGTCCTTGGATTTCTTGATGGTGTTGCCGTAGCTGATACGGTCGGCGCTGACGCCGCGGTCCATCACTTTGTCCAGTTCGTAGATCGAGGCGATGTCGAAACTCGAACCTTTCTCTTTCAGCAGGTCGATGATTTCGACCGCCGGGTTGGCCTTGACCGCGTAGTAGACCTTGGCGAACTCGAAGCCCGCGCGCAGGTCGTCGTAGGCCTGGCTGATCATCTGGGTGTCGATGAGTACGAACGGGGTTTCTTGCTTGTCGGCGAATGCCTTCATTTTCTGGAAGGTTTCGCGCGCGAAGTAGTCTTCGACTTGGATCGACATGCTTGGGGACTCCATGGGCAAACTGAAAAAATAAGTGGCTGCAAACTGAACGCCCTCCGTATCCCCACTTTGGTTCGCCTACTTCCCAAGGCATGTCGCCGAAAGCAAAAAGGTCATCCGCGCGATTGAAAGCTGCTGCGGGTGACCTTGCTGTCTCGTCGTCAGTACTTGAGCCGGATGGATCGTTTCCAGCATGGACGTTCGGCGCGAACTTTAGGACTTGAGGGGTTCAAGATCAACAAAAAATGTCGCGTTTTCGTACTGATCAGCCGCTCGTTATCGACTTGTTTCCTTCATAACCGACTCAGGTGACAGCCAGATGTTCCGCTGGATCGTCCTTGCGTAAAAAATTGTGGAATAGGTGGCGATTTGCTGACTTCTCGGTAACTTCGTCATCTGGCGTTTCGATCGGCGAGTTTCGCTTCGAAATCACCTTTAAATGAAAAAACGACCGTTTGTCGTGTCGCTTCGATGGTGTTTATTCAGCGCCGCACTGTTCATATTTATGGCCACCTGAACCGTGGGTATTTACGACAAAAAAAATTCCTGAATCAGCGACCAAAAACGCTTGGTCGGGAGCCCTTACACAGGATTTGCCGGGCTTAATAAGAAACATTACTATTCGCGCACCTTTCCAACTGCCTGACGACGACCTTCCTATCGTGTCTCGACACAAAGGCTTCCTCGACCACTACCACGAGCTGATCGGCACCTGGACGCGCAAGTTGCGCAGTCGCCAGCAAGCCGAGGACCTCGCGCACGATGCATTTGTGCGGGTGCTGGAAAGCGAACAGGATGCAGTGGCGCAGCCGCGCGCCTATCTGCACCAGACGGCGCGCAATATCGCGGTGGACGGTTACCGTCGCGAGGACCGCCGCCAATCCCTCGAACAGCAGGCTCTGGACCTGACCCCGCCGCTGACGGACGACCCGGAGGCGTATATGAATGCGCTGCAACTGGCCGACAGCGTCGAGCGGGCCCTGGCGGAGTTGCCGCTGAACTGCCGCAAGGTCTTCGTCTGGCAGAAGCTCGAAGGGCTGACCCAGGCGGAGATCGCCGAGCGCATGGGATTGACCAAGAACATGGTCGAAAAGTATATGATCCGCACGCTTCGCCATCTGCGCGAGCACTTGGATGTGTCGAAGAGATGAGTCAGGCGAATGTATTCATGAATCAGGGCCACAGCCCACAAGAGGCCGCCCGCGAGCAGGCGGCCGAATGGTTCGCCCGCGTCCAGGACGCGCCGCTGCCTCCTGAGCAGCAGGCCTGTTTCGACGCCTGGCTGGCGCAGGATCCCCTTCACCGCGACGAATACGACCAACTCGGCCAGCTCTGGCAGGCGGCTGACCTGTTGCCGCGTGCGCGCCTCGAAGCGCTGTGTGTCGAAGATCGGGTCAGCACCTTGCCGCGGCGGCGTTTCGTCCAGCAGGCGCTGGCCGCCAGTGTGCTGGCGGCGGCGGTGGGTCTCGGCTGGTTCGGTTGGCAGCAGCACACTCTCAACTACCACGAACACTTGCAGACCGGTCTCGGTGAGCGCCGCCAGGTAGAACTGCCGGACGGCTCGCACCTGGAGATAAACGGTCGCACCCGCCTGGACGTGCGCTTCAGCGCCGGCCAGCGCGACATCCGCCTGGAACAGGGCGAGGTGATGTTCAGCGTCGTCCACGACAGCAGCCGCCCCTTCGTGGTCGATACCGGCAATGGCACGGTGACTGTCACCGGCACCCGCTTCGATGTGCGCCGCGATCCCGGGCAAACCCGCGTCGCGGTAGAGCAGGGCTCGGTGCGCGTGCAGGGCCAGGGCGAGTCGAAGGCGCTGCTCAGCGCCGGGCTCGGCGCGCATATCGATGCCGCCGGCGCGGTGGCCGCGCCTTATAAGGTGGATGCCGCGGCGCTCACTGCCTGGCGGTCCGGCAAGCTGGTGTTCACCGATGCGTCGCTGGCGCAGGTGGCCGAAGAAGTCTCGCGCTATCGCGAGCAGCCCCTGAAAGTGGCACCGAAAGTTGCCGCCCTGCGCCTGAGCAGCACCTTCCGAATTGACGACACCGATGCTCTGCTACGGGCCTTGCCGAGCATCCTGCCGGTCACCGTGGTGGCCCATGCCGATGGCTCCCACGAAATAATTTCAAAATAGATTCAGGTATTTTCCGAGTTGTTCGTCTTCCTGCCCGACTTGTAACTGCCAAGCATTTCCATTCGCAACGGCGGTCGATCCCGATCCTCCCTCAGGACTTCTCGAAGACGTGAACAACCACAAGCTTTCTCCGCGCTCCGCCAGCCGTTCGCGCTGGTTGCCTCTGGCCCTGGCGTTGGCGGTCAGTGCCGGCATCGGCAACAGCTACGCCGACTCGGCCCCTACCAGCATTCAGATCCAGGCGCAGTCGCTGGCCACGGCGCTGAACCAGTTGGGCCAGCAGACGTCGCTGCAGTTGTTCTTCAGCCCCGCGCTGGTCGCTGGCAAGCAGGCGCCGGCGGTGTCCGGCAACCTGTCGCCGGAGCAGGCGTTGCAAGCCTTGTTGCAGGGCAGCGGGCTGACCTACGAGATTTCCCAGGGCACCGTGGTGCTGCATCCGGCACAGGGCGACAGCCAGGCCGCCAACGGTAAGCTGGAACTGGCGCCCACCGACATCACCATGGTCGGCGACTGGCTCGGCGATGCGCAGGAAAGCGTGGTGCAGAACCACCCCGGCGCGCGCACCGTGGTTCGCCGCGAAGCGATGGTCGAGCAGGGCGCGATGAACGTGCGTGACGTGCTCAAGGGCATCCCCGGCGTACAAGTGCAGGACTCCAACGGCACCGGCGGCAGCGACCTGTCGCTCAACGTCGGCGTGCGTGGCCTGACCTCGCGCCTGTCGCCACGCTCCACGGTGCTGATCGACGGCATTCCGGCGGCGTTCGCGCCCTATGGCCAACCGCAACTGTCGATGGCGCCGATTTCCTCCGGCAACCTCGACAGCATCGACGTGGTGCGCGGCGCCGGTTCCGTGCGCTACGGGCCGCAGAACGTCGGCGGGGTGATCAACTTCGTGACCCGCGCCATTCCCGAGAAGGCCACCGGCGAAATCGGCACCACCCTGGAAACCTCCCGCCATGGCGGCTGGAAGCACATCGAGTCGGCGTTCATCGGCGGCACCGCCGACAACGGCCTGGGCGCGGCGCTGCTGTATTCCGGGGTCAACGGCAATGGCTACCGCAGCAGCAACAACGCCAACGATATCGACGACGTGCTGCTCAAGACCCACTGGGCCCTGACCGATCAGGACGAACTGTCGCTGAATTTCCACTACTACGACGGCAAGGCCGACATGCCCGGTGGCCTGACCCAGGCCCAGTTCGACGCCGACCCGTACCAGTCCGACCGCGACTACGACAACTTCAGCGGCCGGCGCAAAGACGTCTCGCTCAAGTACCTGCGGCAGATCGACGACGTCACCCAGTTCGAAGTGCTGACCTACTACACCGACAGCTTCCGCGGCAGCACCATCGCCGCCCGCGACCAGAAAACCCTCAGTTCCTACCCGCGCAGCTACCGCACCTTCGCGGTCGAGCCACGGGTTTCGCGGATCTTCTTCAGCGGCCCGGCCACCCAGGAAGTCAGCGTCGGTTATCGCTACCTGAAGGAAGCGATGCACGAGCAGTCCAGCCGCCTGGCGCTGATCAACAACGTCCCGACCGTGACGCCGACATCCGACGGCCACGTGTTCCAGGACCGCACCGGCGGCACCGAGGCCAGCGCTTACTACATCGATGACAAGATCGATATCGGCAACTGGACCATCACTCCCGGCGTGCGCTTCGAGCACATCAATACCGACTGGAACGACCGCGCCGTGCGCGGCACCAACGGCGTGCCGGTGCAGGCCAAGAGCCGCAGCGTGACCAGCAACGAACCGTTGCCGGCGCTGAGCGTGATGTATCACCTGTCCGATGCCTGGAAGCTGTTCGCCAACTACGAAACCTCGTTCGGCAGCCTGCAGTACTTCCAGCTCGGCCAGGGCGGTAACGGCGACCAGACCGCCAACGGCCTGGAAGCGGAAAAGGCCAAGACCTACGAGATCGGCACCCGTTATGACAATGGCAACTGGGGCGGCGAACTGACGGCGTTCTACATCGATTTCGACGACGAGCTGCAATACATCAGCAACGACATCGGTTGGACCAACCTCGGCGCCACCAAGCACCAGGGGATCGAGGCGTCGATGCACTACGATCTGTCGGGGCTCGATCCACGCCTGGATGGCCTGAGCGCCAATGCCGGGTTTACCTACACCCGCGCCACTTATGAAGGCGAGATTCCCGGCTTCAAGGGCCGTGACCTGCCGTTCTACTCGCGTCAGGTGGTCAATGCCGGGCTTCGTTACCAGGTGGACCGCTGGACCTGGAACCTGGACGCCTTCGCCCAATCGAAACAGCGCGCACCGGGCACCGGGATGAACGCCGACGGCAGCTTCAACGGCAACTACATCACCGAGCCGAGCGCGGATGGCCAGTACGGCAACATTCCGGGTTATGTGACCTGGAGCGCGCGAGGTGGGTATGACTTCGGCAAGGAACTGTCGAACCTGAAACTGGGGGCGGGGGTGAAAAACATCTTCGACAAGCAGTACTACACCCGGTCCAGCGACAACAACTCGGGCATCTACCTGGGTGAGCCGCGCACGTTCTATGTGCAGGCCAGTGTAGGGTTCTGATTTTTCGGTTGTCCTAGAGGGCCTCATCGCTGGCGAGCCAACTCCCACACAGTAGCGGTGGGCTTGCCAGCGATGAGGCGCTCAAGCGTTAAACCGCCGCTTCAGCCGGCGACACAATGCTGGTCTTGCCACCCCGCGACCGCCCCGAACTCAGGTACGCCGCAATCGATTCCTGGGTCACTTCCCCCAAAAACACCTGATCGGCATCCAGCACCGGCAGCCATGCCCGGTTGAACTCGTACATCCGCGACAACAGGATGCGCAAATGCTCGTCATGCGCCGCCGTGGCGTTGAACGGGCGCAGGAAGTCGGCGCAGGTGCCCTGCTGGCGATGCAGGTCACGCCGGCGCACATAACCCAGCGCACGGTTTTCCTGGTCGGTGACCACTACATATTTGCGGTCATGCTCATCCATCAGTTCCAGCGCATCGGCGACCACCATCTCCGGGCTGGCCGACGGTGCGTTGTCCGCCGCGTCTTCGGCGCGCACCAGCAGCAGGCGCTTGAGGGTGCTGTCCTGGCCGACGAAGTTGCTGACGAACTCGTCCGCCGGGTGCGCCAGCAGGGTGTCCGGGTGGTCCAGTTGCACCAGCTTGCCGGCGCGGAAGATCGCGATCTTGTCGCCCAGCTTGATCGCTTCGTCGATGTCGTGGCTGACCATGATCACGGTCTTGTTCAGCGCCCGCTGCATCTCGAAGAATTCGTTCTGGATCATCTCGCGGTTGATCGGGTCGACCGCGCCGAACGGCTCGTCCATCAGCAGCAGCGGCGCCTCGGCCGCCAGCGCGCGGATCACGCCGATGCGCTGTTGCTGGCCGCCGGACAGCTCGCGCGGGTAGCGCTGCAAATACTGCTTGGGCTCCAGGCGGATCATGCTCATCAGTTCGCGGGCGCGGTCGTGGCATTTCTGCTTGTCCCAGCCGAGCAGGCGCGGCACCACGGTGATGTTTTCCTCGATGGTCATGTTGGGGAACAGGCCGATCTGCTGGATCACGTAGCCGATGCGCCGGCGCAGGGTCACTTCGTCGAGGCCGGTGGTGTCTTCGCCGTTGATCAGCACCTTGCCCGAGGTGGGCTCGATCAGGCGGTTGATCATTTTCAGCGTGGTGCTCTTGCCGCAACCGGACGGGCCGAGGAAGACGCAGATCTCGCCTTCGTTGACGGTCAGGCTGACCGAGTCGACCGCCTTGACCTCCTTGCCGTTGCTTTGGAAGGTTTTCGAGAGGTTCTGGAGTTCGATCATTTGAGCAGTCCTTCTGGAGTCAGCGAGCGTTGCAGGGCTTGCAGCAGCAGGTCGGCGGCGATGGCCAGGAGGCTCACCAGCACGGCGCCGACCAGCAGCATCGACATGTCGCTGCGGCTGATGGAGGTCAGGATAAGTACGCCAAGGCCACCTGCGCCGATGGTCGCGGCGATGGTCATGACGCCGATGTTCATCACCACGGCGGTACGCACGCCGGCGAGGATTACCGGCACCGCGATCGGCAGTTCGACCATGCGCAGGCGCTGGCCGAAGGTCATGCCGATGCCGCGGGCGGCTTCACGGATGCCCGGCTCGACGCTGGTCAGGGCCAGGTAGGTGTTGCGCATGATCGGCAGCAGTGAATAAAGGAACACCGCGGTGATCGCCGGCAGCGGGCCAAGGCCCTGGCCGAACTTGGAGTAGAACGGCAGCAGCAGGCCGAACAGGGCGATCGACGGCACGGTCAGCAGCACCGTGGCGCTGGCTTGCAGCGGGCCGGCGAGGCTCGGGAAGCGGGTCATCAGAATGCCCAGCGGCACGCCGACGACAATCGCCAGGGTGACGGCGATGCCGACGAGGGTGATGTGCTGGCCGGTCAGTTGCAGCACTTGCGCCCAGTCCAGGTGGGTGAAGGTATCCAGCAGGCTCATTGCGCACCTCCTTGCAGTGGATGCTGGCTGAGGAACTCGTCAGCGACCTTGCCCGGGCTCTGGTGCTCGACATCGACCTTGGCGTTGAGCTGGCGCATGGTCTCGTCGTCCAGTTGTTCCGCTAGCGGCTTGAGCAGCTCGGCCAGTTGCGGGTGGGCGTCGAGCAGTTCTTTGCGCACCACGGGCGCGGCGGTGTAGTCGGGGAAGTAGTGGCGGTCGTCTTCCAGCAGCTTGAGGTCAAAGGCGCTCAGGCGACCGTCGGTGGTGTAGACCAGGCCAGTGAACACCTGGCCATTGCGCAGCGCGGTGTAGACCAGGCCGGCATCCATCTGGCGGATGTCCTTGCGGGTGAATTGCAGGTCGTAGGTTTCGGTCAGGCCGGTGAGGCCGTCGGGACGGTTGGCGAACTCGGTGTCGAGCGCCAGCACGTGGGTCTGCTTCGGCTCATCGCGCAGCACCTGGTTCAACTGGCTGATGCTGTTCACCTGCGGGTACTGCTCGGTAATGTTGCGCGGCAGGGCCAGGGCGTAGGTGTTGCTGAAGCGTGACGGCGCGAGCCAGACCAGGCCCTTCTTCGCGTCCAGCTCCTTGACCCGGGCGTAGGTGGCTTCGGCGTTCGGCATGCGCTCGTCGATGTGGTTGTAGGACACCAGCGACACGCCGGTGTATTCCCAGACCATGTCCAGTTGGCCGCTTTCCTGGGCGCTGCGCGCCAGGTTGCTGCCCAGCCCGCCGGTGATGCGCACGTCGAAACCGTGCTGGCGCAGGTAGCGGGCGGTGAGTTCGGCGAGCACGGTCTGCTCGGTGAAGACCCGCGCGCCGATGCGGATCAGGGGTTTTTCGGCGGCCTGGGCAAATCCTGCGAACAGCAGGACCGCGCCCAGCAGCAAGGCGATTCTTTTCATCGGGGTCCCTCGGTCAGTGAGTCAGGCCGCGTTCCAGCCAGCGGCGGCTGCACTGGCTGACCAGCGCGTCGAGCAGCAATGCCAGGGCCGCGGTACAGGCCGCGCCGAGTAGCAATTGCGGCTGATTGTTCAGGGCGATGCCGGGGAAGATCAGGCTGCCCAGGCTGTTGGCGCCGATCAGGAACGACAGCGGTGCGGTGCCGACGTTGATCGCCAGGGCCACCCGCACACCGCCGATGATGATCGGCACGGCATTCGGCAGCTCGACCTTCCACAGCGACTGACGCGGGGTCATGCCGATGCCGGTGGCGGCTTCCTTGAGCGAGGCGGGAACGTTTTTCAGGCCTTCGTAGGTGTTGCGCACGATGGGCAGCAACGAGGCGAGAAACAGCGCGAAGATCGCGGGGCCGGCGCCGATGCCGAGGATACTCAGGGCAATGGCGAGAACGGCGAGGGGCGGAACGGTGTTGCCAATGTTGAAGATCTGCATGAAGCGTTCGGCGCGGTCGACCCGGTGTGGTCGACTCAGCGCAATGCCGGCGGGGATACCCACGGCCAGCGCCGCCACCATCGACAGCAACACCAGCATCAGGTGCGCCTGCAGGTAGAACCAGAGATCGGCGCGGTAGTGCGCGATCGTATCGATGCCGATCCAGTGGATCAGCAGGGCCAGGATGACGAGCGCGGCGGCCCATCCCATCAGCCCCTTGCCATAGCGTACAGCCATAGGCGGACTCCTTTTTATAGTCGGCGCGCAGACGCCGTCGTATGTCGCCATTCCAGGCGACGGGCAGTCTGTGCGCGAAAAGCGGCGGGCAAAAATGCGCGCCATGAGCGAAGCCCCGTCAGGCTTGTGTTGCCGGTGAAACCCACCCCGACCAACGGTCATTGCAGGGGAATGGACGCCTCCATTGCTTTAAAGGTTCCCATCTGAGGCGGCATTTGGCCAGTGTTGATCCCTGAGGTGTGCGAAATTTCGCACGAGAAAGCAGCGTGATTCAGGCGTTGAGGCGTTGAATTACCTGCTGTTGGGCCGTTAGTCGCGAGAGGCAGCATTACCTTCGTACTTCTTGCGAATAGTCGCTTGAGGGAATATTCCGTTGAAGGTATTTTATGCCGTGGTCGATCAATTTCTGTTCGGAGTTCGCTGGGGAGGTCATGCAGTTCGATCAGCTATTCAAAGAGCAGTTAGCGCTGCATTTGGGACTGCTGAGAGAGATTGGCCCCTTGTTGGGCCGTCCCAGGGTGGACACCTTGAAAGGTTCTCGCCATCAGAACCTGAAAGAGCTGAGGTTTTCTGCCAACGGATGCGTTTGGCGCGTGGTGTTTGCATTTGATCCCTCTCGCTGCGCGGTAGTTTTGATCGCCGGAGACAAGGCGGGTGTCGATCAGCAACGGTTTTATAAGCGCTTGATCGCTTGCGCGGATGAGCGATTCGACAGGTATCTGGCAGGAGGTGCCGGGAAATGACAATGACGCTCGATGATTTGATGGACAGTTTTTCTCCTGAGCGCAGGGCCTGGGTGGAGGAAAAAACCCGTGAACTGGTCCGCGAAGAGCTGACCCTGCAGGCGTTGCGCCGACAGTTGGAAGTGACGCAGGAAAGCCTTGCCGAGCGAATGGCGATGGGACAGGCCAATGTGTCCAAGGTTGAGAAACGCAGTGACATGCTGATTTCGACCTTGCGCGGTTATGTCGAGGCATTGGGAGGAACGCTGGAGCTGGTTGCCTGCATGCCCGGCCGTGGCCCGGTAAAACTGCAGGGTTTCAGTGATAGCCCGCCGAACGCCGAATAGACGCTGCACTCTATCAGGGGACCAGATTTTGGTCCCCGCCCGACTTCAGGTATGATACCGCCCCTTTTTTCAATCCCCAGTCAGGCGATTTCCCATGACCAACCAGGCCGCCGAAGTCGCGAAGCGCCGCACTTTCGCAATCATTTCCCACCCCGACGCCGGTAAGACCACCATCACCGAGAAGCTCCTGCTGATGGGCAAGGCGATCGCCGTCGCCGGTACGGTGAAGTCGCGCAAGTCCGACCGCCATGCCACTTCCGACTGGATGGAAATGGAGAAGCAGCGTGGTATCTCCATCACCACGTCGGTGATGCAGTTCCCCTATCGCGAGCACATGATCAACCTGCTCGACACCCCGGGCCACGAAGACTTCTCGGAAGATACCTACCGCACCCTGACCGCCGTGGATTCGGCGCTGATGGTGCTCGACGGCGGTAAAGGCGTCGAGCCGCGGACCATCGCCCTGATGGATGTCTGCCGCCTGCGCGATACGCCGATCGTCAGCTTCATCAACAAACTCGACCGCGATATCCGCGACCCGATCGAGCTGCTCGACGAGATCGAGGCGGTCCTGAAGATCAAGGCCGCGCCGATCACCTGGCCGATCGGTTGCTACAAGGATTTCAAAGGCGTCTATCACCTCGCCGATGACTACATCATCGTTTACACCCCGGGCCACGGCCACGAGCGTACCGAGGTGAAGATCATCGAGAAGCTCGATTCCGACGAAGCACGCGCACACCTGGGCGACGAGTACGATCGCTTCATCGAGCAACTGGAACTGGTGCAGGGCGCCTGCCACGAGTTCAACCAGGACGAGTTCATCAACGGCCAACTGACCCCGGTGTTCTTCGGTACCGCGCTGGGCAACTTCGGTGTCGACCACGTGCTCGACGCCGTCGTCGACTGGGCGCCGCGCCCGCTGGCCCGGGTTGCCCACGAACGCACCGTGGAGCCGGTGGAAGAGAAGTTCTCCGGTTTCGTGTTCAAGATCCAGGCGAACATGGACCCGAAACACCGCGACCGTATCGCCTTCATGCGTATCTGCTCGGGCAAGTACGAGAAGGGCATGAAGATGCGCCACGTGCGCACCGGCAAGGACGTGCGCATCGGCGATGCGCTGACCTTCTTCTCCTCCGAGCGTGAGCAACTGGAAGAAGCCTTCGCGGGCGACATCATCGGTTTGCACAACCACGGCACCATCCAGATCGGCGACACCTTCACCGAAGGCGAGAGCCTGGGCTTCACCGGTATCCCGCACTTCGCCCCGGAACTGTTCCGCCGCGTGCGCTTGAAGGACCCGCTGAAATCCAAGCAACTGCGTCAGGGCCTGCAACAGTTGGCCGAAGAGGGCGCGACCCAGGTGTTCTTCCCGGAGCGCAGCAACGACATCATCCTCGGCGCCGTGGGTGTGCTGCAGTTCGATGTGGTCGCCAGCCGCCTGAAAGAGGAATACAAGGTCGAATGCGCTTACGAGCCGATCACCGTCTGGTCGGCTCGCTGGATCGCCTGCGATGACAAGAAGAAGCTCGAAGAATTCAAGGTCAAGGCCGTGGAAAACCTGGCGGTGGACGGCGGCGGTCACCTGACCTACCTGGCGCCGACCCGGGTCAACCTGGCGCTGATGGAAGAGCGCTGGCCGGACGTGAAATTCCGCGCGACCCGCGAGCACCATTGATGCAGCGGCAAGCTTGAAGCTGCAAGCTACAAGAAGAAGCGGTCCATGCACTGGCCCGCTTTTTCTTGAGGCTTGCAGCTTGTAGCTTGCACCTGGCCGAAGGTCAGTTACCTGCCTTTATGCCAGTCCAGATCCGCGTCCTGATCCGGTCGATCTTCGCCGGCATCGCCTCCAGGGCATACAGCTTGCCCATCATGTCTTCGCTCGGATAAATCATGTTGTTGGCCTTGAGCTGCGGGTCTACCAATCCGTCCGCCTTGAGGTTGCCGTTGGCGTACTGCACGAAGTTGCTGATGTTGGCCATCACGTCCGGCTGCAGCAGGTAGTTCATGTAGGCGTAACCGGCTTTTTCGTCAGGCGCGTCCGCCGGCATGGCAACCATGTCGAACCACATCGGCGCCCCTTCCTTCGGAATCGAGTAACCCACCTTCACGCCATTCTTCGCTTCCAGCGCACGGTTCTTCGCTTGCAGGACGTCGCCGGAGAAGCCCACCACTACGCACACGTCGCCATTGGCCAGGTCGCCGGTGTACTTCGATGAGTGGAAGTAGCTGATGTACGGCCGCACCTTCATCAGCAACGCCTTGGCTTTCTCGTAGTCCGCCGGGTCCTGGCTGTGGTGCGGCAGGCCGAGGTAGTGCAGGGCGATCGGCAGCAGTTCGGGGCCGTTATCCAGCACCGCGACGCCGCAGCTTTTCAGCTTGCTGATGTACTCGGGCTTGAAGATCAGGTCCCAGGAATCCACCGGCGCGTTGTCGCCGAGCACCGCCTTGACCTTGTCGATGTTGTAGCCGATGCCGGTGCTGCCCCAGAGGTAAGGGAAGCCGTACTGGTTGCCGGGGTCGTTCACCTCCAGCGCCTTCATCAGCACTGGGTTGAGGTTCTGCCAGTTGGGCAACTGGCTCTTGTCCAGTTTCTTCAGGGCCTTGCCCTGGATCTGCCGGGCCATGAAGTGGTTGGACGGGAAGACCACGTCGTAACCGGAGTTGCCGGTCATCAGTTTGCCGTCGAGGGTTTCGTTGCTGTCGAAGACGTCGTAGGTGGGCACGATGCCGCTGGCCTGCTGGAAGTTCTTCAACGTGTCGGGCGCGATGTAGCTGGACCAGTTGTAGATCTTCACCGAGTCGGCGGCGTTGGCCACGCCGGCGGTCAGCATCAGGGGTGCGAGAAGAAGAGGTGCGAGAAGAAGGGTGCGCATGTCCGGGTTACCTTGCGTTGTCTGTTGTTATCGAAGGCAGGCGATCAGCGGATCAAAAGATCAAAAAATCAGTACGTAGGTTTTGCGCACGGTCTCCTGGATATCCCAGATGCCGGTGCTGTTGGCCGGTAGCATCAGTGCGTCTCCGGCTTCTATGGACAGCGGCTCGCCACCGTCGGGGGTGAAGGTGCAGCGGCCTTTGACGAAGTGGCAGAACTCCTGTTGCACGATCTGCCGCCGCCAGCGCCCCGGCGTGCATTCCCAGATGCCGGTTTCGACGCCGTCGCTGCGTTCGACGCAGGTGACCGAGGTCACCGCGACGGGCTCGCCGAGGGGCACGGCGACCGGGTTGGAACTGTCCAGCGGGACAGTCTCGGTGTGTTTGAACTGGGTGATGCTCATGACCGGTGAACCTCTGTGGTGAAAAGTCAGTGCATGAAGCCTTGCATGAGATCGGCCAGACCACCGGCCAGGCGCCGGCGCCAGGGCGGGCTGGCGGGGCTGGCGAGGGTGCGGTCCTCGAACACGAAACTCTGGATGATCGCGTTGTAGCCCAGCCAGCGGCAGGGTTCCGGCGGCCAACTGGCGAGGCTCGACAGCGGACGGTTGTCGTGGACCCACGGCTGCGCGGTGAGTGCGTTGTGCTGGTCGAGGATCAGCGCGGCGAGGGTGCGCCCACCGAGGTTGGTGGCGCCCACCCCTTCGCCGCCGTAGCCGCCGGCCAGGGCGATGCCGCGCTGGCGGTCGCAGAGCATGTGCGGGCGGAAGCGCCGCGCCATGCCCAGGTTGCCGCCCCAGGAATGGGTGATGCGCGTGTTCTTCAGGTGCGGGAACAGCTCGCCGAACAAGTAGCGGCGCAGTTCGATTTCGTTGTGGGTCAGGCTGAAGTCTTCACGCAGGCGACCGCCGAAGCGGTAGCCGCCGCGGGCGCCGAACACCAGGCGGTCATCGCGGGTGCGCTGGCCGTAGGTGACCTGGCGGCTGCTTTCGCTGAACGCCTGGCCTTGGGCAAGGCCGATCTGTTCCCAGGCGGATTCGGGCAGCGGCTCGGTCGCCACCAGCAGGCTTTGCACTGGCAGTTGATGCTTGCCCAGCGGCGGCAGGCTGGCCGCGTAGCCTTCCACCGCCGGCACCGCCCACTGGCAGCGGATCGACGCCAGTGGCGTGCGTACCTGGCCGGGGTTCCAGTCGATGGCCGGGGTGTTTTCGTAGATCGTCACGCCGAGGTTTTCGACGGCGCGGGCCAGGCCGCGAACGAGTTTCGCCGGCTGAATGGTGGCGGTGTGCGGGCTGAAGATCGCGCCGTAGGCGTTGCTGACCCGCAGTTGCCCTTCCAGTTCTTCGGGGCGCAGCCAGCGGTAGTCGTCTTCGCGCATGCCCTGGCGGTACAGGTCGTCGAGCCAGGCCCGCAGGCTGCGTTCCTGTTCCGGGTAGCGGGCGGCGCAGTAGAGGACGCCGCCTTTGCGGTAGTCGCAATCGATGGCTTCGCGCTGCAACACGCTGTGCACTTCATCGGGGATGCCGTGGAGCAGGTCGATGCTGTCGCGCCGTTGTTGCGGCGAGAGGGTGGCGAGCAGGCGATCTTCGCCGAGCAGGTTGCCCATCAGCCAGCCACCGTTGCGCCCGGAGGCGCCGAAGCCGGCGATATTGGCTTCGATGATGGCGATGTTCAGGTGCGGGGCTTGCTGCTTGAGGTAGTAGGCGGTCCACAGGCCGGTGTAGCCAGCGCCGATGATGCAGACGTCGAGGTCGAGGTCCTGGCGCAGGGCCGGGCGCGCGCAGAGCGGCTCTTCGAGCTGGTCCATCCAGAGGCTGATCGTGCGCCAGGGTTGCATCGGGTTCCGCTCCACATCATCAGGGTGTGGGGCCGATCCTAGTGGCGGGCGGGACGTGCTGTCTTACGTGCGTGCACGCAGGGAAATCTGCTTCACATAGGCCTTGGGCGACAGCCCGGTGTGCTCGCGAAAGCACTTGTAAAACGCCGACAGCGAATTGAAGCCGGCATCGAAAGCCAGTTCGTCGACGGGCGCGCTGGCGCTGGCTTCGCCCAGGCCGGCCAGCAGATGGTGCAGGCGGGCCTGGTTGACGTAGCGGTAGAAGCTCTGGCCGAGGACCTGGTTGAGCAGGTAGGAAATCTGGTTGCGGCTGTAGCCGCTCTCTTTGGCGACGCGTTGCAGGTCCAGTTCAGGATCGAGATAGGGGCGCTGGCGCTGGAAGTAGTGTTCGAGGTCCTGGGCCATGGTGCTCAACTGCCGTGGCGACAGGCCCAGGCGACTGGTGGCGGGGCGCGGGCCGGCGCGGCTGGCGCGTGTGGCGTCCCGGCGCACCAGGGTGGCGTACTCGTTGACCCGCCAGATCAGCCCGTCCCTGACGGTGATGGCTTCGCTGGACTGGAACGCGACCAGGCCCTCGCCGCCCTGCACCGTCACCTGGTACTGGATGAAGGCGGTGCAGCCATCGACGCGGATGCGATCGCTGTGAACGATGTCTTCGCCGGCCTCATGGGGCAGGCAGGCGCGCACGTAGTCGCGCAGCTCACGGTAGCCGAGCACGCGGTTCTGGAAGAAGTCGTGGTACTCGACGTCCGGGTGGTACAGCGCCATTACCCCGTCCAGGTCACGGTGCTTCCAGCACAGGTGATAGCGCAGCACGGTGTCGGCGGTGAGCGGGGTTTGGGCGGGGCCGTCGGGGAGGGTCTGGGTCATGGCGGAAATAGTGCCGAGGGGGCTGAGTGTTGTGCAAGTCCCGGGGACTCATGGTCGATCCGTGGCGGTGAAACGGAAACATCTTGCATAAAACCCACCACCGCTTCGCCAATCCGGCATTTTGCACGGTCCTAAGACGCCCACCTGCCGGCAAACCCCCGGATTCATTGGGGTTCATCATTTGAAACATTTGGCATGCCGGGTGCACCGTTGTTGAGCGTAGGGACATTTCGCTCACCGGAGAGGCGCACATGATCACGACTAACGATTACTCACCCACGCTCGATGCAGGCCCGAATCGCTCGGGTGTGTCCTGGGCGGCCATATTCGCTGGCGCTGCGGCGGCGGCGGCCTTGTCACTGATTCTGGTGGTCTTGGGCGCCGGGCTCGGCTTCGCCGCGACCTCGCCCTGGGCCAGCGAAGGGGCCAGTGCCAAGGCGCTGGGGATTTCGACCATCATCTGGTTGCTGTTGACCCAGATCCTCGCGTCCGGCCTGGGTGGCTACCTCGCCGGTCGGCTGCGGGTGAAATGGGCCAACCTGCATGGCGATGAGGTGTACTTCCGCGACACCGCGCATGGCTTCCTGTCGTGGGCAGTCGCCACGCTGGTAGCGGCCGTGCTGGTCGTCGGCACGGTCGGCAGCATGGCCGGTGCCGGTGTTCAGGCGGGTGCCGTCGCGGCAGCCAACAGCGATGCGTCGATGGGCTACTTCGTTGACAGCCTGTTCCGTGGCGAAGGCCCGGCACCGGTGAGTGACGATGCCGCCAATGGCGTGGCTGCGCGCATTCTGGCCCGCACCGTGACCCAAGACCGCGCCCTGGCGCCGGAAGACCATGCCTACCTGGCACAACTGGTGGCGCAACGCACTCGCCTGACCCAGGCGGAAGCCGAGGCACGGGTGGACCAGGTGGTCGGTCAGGTGCAACAGGCGAAAGTCGAGGCCAAGCAGGCGGCTGACACTGCGGCCAAGGTGGCTGCATGGACGGCGCTGTGGACCTTTGTTGCCCTGCTGTGTGGCGCGTTCTTCGCCAGCTTCGCGGCACTGTTCGGCGGTCGTCAGCGTGATCAGGCGCGCTGGCTCGAAAGTGACACCGTGGGCTATGCCGATCGGCATGTAGCGCACAACCCTGCTGCCCCGATTCGTTAATTGAAATGAACTAGAAGGAGAACAATCATGCGTTCATTACTGCTGTGGATGTTGGGTGTGCCGATTCCGGTGATCATTCTGATTGCGCTGTTCATGCACTGATTATTTGAGAGTGCTTCGCGAGCAAGCTCGCTCCTACAGGTAGGTTTAGCGTCAGGATGACGCCGAACGAATCCTGTAGGAGCGAGCTTGCTCGCGATTGGGCTTTAAAGAAACTGCTCCGCGTAATGACACGCCACCTGCCGCGTCCCCACCTGACGGAACGCCGGCACTTCCCGCCCACATCGCTCGGTGGCATACGGGCAACGCTTATGGAACGCACAGCCATCCGGCGGATTCAGCGGGTTGGGCAACTCACCGGCAATCTTGATCTTCGGCTTCAACGGGTCCGGATGAATCGTCGGCGTCGCCGACAACAAGGCCTGGGTATAGGGATGCAGCGGCTTCTCGTAGATATCCGCCTTCGGTCCCATTTCCGCCGGCCGGCCGAGGTACATCACCAGCACCTGATCGGCCACGTGCCGCACCACCGCGAGGTTGTGCGAGATGAACACGTAGGCGGTGTTGAATTCCTTTTGCAGGTCCATGAACAGGTTCAGCACCTGGGCCTGGATCGATACGTCCAGCGCCGAGGTCGGTTCGTCCGCCACCAGCACTTTCGGTTGCAACATCATCGCCCGCGCCAAGGCGATGCGCTGGCGCTGGCCGCCGGAGAACATGTGCGGGTAACGCTGGTAATGCTCGGGGCGCAGGCCCACCTGCTGCATCATCGCCTGCACTTTCTCGCGCCGTTCGGTGCGCGACAGCGTGGTGTTGATCAATAGCGGCTCGGCCAATTGGTCGCCGATTTTCTGCCGCGGGTTGAGCGAGGCATAGGGGCTCTGGAACACCATCTGCACGTCGCGCCGCAACTGCTTGCGCTCGCGCTTGCCGGCGCCGGTGACTTCCTGGCCGGCGATCTTCAGCGAGCCGGAAGACGGCTCTTCGATCAGCGTCAGGGCGCGGGCCAGGGTGGATTTGCCGCAGCCGGACTCGCCGACCACGGCCAGGGTCTTGCCGGCTTCCAGTTCGAACGACACGCCATTCAGCGCACGGACCGTGGCGTAGCCCTTGAACAGGCCGCGCGAGACTTCGTAGTGACGGGTGAGGTCACGGGCGGTGAGGACGACTTCGCTCATCACGCTACCTCCTGGTTCAGTGGGTAGAAGCAGCGGGCCAGGCTGTGGGCCTGGGGATCGAGGTCGGGGCGTTGCTGGCGGCAGTTGTCGCGCACATACGGACAGCGCGGCGACAGCAGGCAACCACTGGGCCGGTCATACCGGCCGGGGACGATGCCGGGCAGGGTGGCCAGGCGCTCGGCGCCGAGGCTGTGTTCGGGAATCGCCTTGAGCAGTGCTTCGCTGTAAGGGTGGGCGGGCACTTCGAACAGCTCCGGCACCTGGCCGATTTCCACCGCTTGCCCGGCGTACATCACGCAGACCCGGCGGGCGGTTTCGGCGACGACGGCGAGGTCGTGGGTGATCAGGATCAGCGCCATGTCCTGCTCTTTCTGCAGGTTCAGCAGCAGTTCCATGATCTGCGCCTGGATGGTCACGTCGAGGGCGGTGGTGGGTTCGTCGGCGATCAGCAGCTTGGGTTCGCCGGCAATCGCCATGGCGATCGCCACCCGTTGGCTCATGCCGCCGGAGAGTTGGTGCGGATAAGCATCGAGACGGCTTTCCGGGGCCGGGATCTCGACTTTCTTCAGCAACTCCAGCGCCCGCTGGCGCGCCGCCTTGCCGCGCAGGCCGAGGTGCTGGCGCAGCACTTCCTCGATCTGGAAACCCACGGTGTAGCTGGGGTTGAGGGCGGTCATCGGGTCCTGGAAGACCATCGCCATGTCCTTGCCCACCACCTTGCGCCGTTGCCGGCCATTGATCTTGAGCATGTCGTGGCCGTCGAAGGTGAGGGCGTCGGCGCTGATCCGCCCGGGGGCGTCGATCAGGCCCATCAGCGCCATCATGGTCACCGACTTGCCCGAGCCGGACTCGCCGACGATGGCCAGGACTTCGCCCTTGGCCACGCTCAGGTCAAGGCCGTCGACCACCGGCACGGCGCCGGCGTCACCGAAGCGCACGTTGAGATTGCGGATTTGCAGAAGTGACATGGGCTTCTCCTCAGGCGGCATTCTTGAGTTTCGGGTCCAGCGCATCGCGCAGTCCGTCGCCCATCAGGTTGATTGCCAGCACGCTGAGCAAAATGGTCAGTCCCGGCAGGCTCACCACCCACCAGGCGCGTTCGATGTAGTCGCGGGCCGAGGCCAGCATCGTGCCCCACTCGGGGGTCGGGGGTTGCACGCCGAGGCCGAGGAAACCGAGGGCGGCGGCATCGAGGATCGCCGAGGAAAAACTCAGGGTGGCCTGCACGATCAGCGGCGCCATGCAGTTGGGCAGCACGGTGATGAACATCAGGCGTGGCAGGCTGGCGCCGGCCAGGCGCGCGGCGGTGACGTAGTCGCGGTTCAGTTCGCCCATCACCGCGGCGCGGGTCAGGCGCACATAGGACGGCAGCGAGACGATGGCGATGGCGATCACCGTGTTGACCAGGCCAGGGCCGAGGATGGCGACGATCGCCACCGCCAGCAGCAGTGACGGCAGGGCCAGCATCACGTCCATCAGGCGCATGATCGAGGCGCCGAGGGCCTTTGGAAAGAAGCCCGCGAGCAGGCCGAGGATGATCCCCGGGATCAACGAAATGACCACCGACGACAGGCCGATCAGCAGCGACAGCCGCGAGCCCTGGATCAGTCGCGACAGCAGGTCGCGGCCGAGTTCGTCGGTGCCGAGGATGAACTGCCAGTTGCCGCCTTCGAGCCACACCGGCGGGGTCAGCAGGAATTCGCGGTACTGCTCGCTGGGGTTGTGCGGCGCGACCCAGGGCGCGAACAACGCACAGAAGACGATCAGGCACATGAACAGCAGGCCGGCCACTGCGCCCTTGTTGCGCGAGAAGGCGTGCCAGAACTCTTTGTACGGCGACGGATAGAGCAGGCTCTGGTCGATGGGGCTGGAGGCGTTGACGGGGGTTGGCGCGGGAGTATTCATGATGAGGGCCTCAGCGCTGGTGACGGATGCGTGGATTGACCAGGCCGTAGAGGATGTCGACGACGAAGTTGACCAGGATGACCAGGCAGGCGATCAACAGGATGCCGTTCTGCACCACGGGGTAGTCGCGGGCGCCGATGGCTTCGATCAGCCATTTGCCGATGCCCGGCCAGGAAAAGATGGTTTCGGTAAGGACCGCGCCGGCCAGCAGCGTGCCGACCTGCAGGCCGAACACCGTCAGCACCGGGATCAGCGCGTTGCGCAGGCCGTGGACGAACACCACCCGCGCCGGCGACAGGCCCTTGGCCCGGGCGGTGCGAATGTAGTCTTCGCGCAGCACTTCGAGCATCGAGGAGCGGGTCATCCGCGCGATCACCGCCAGCGGGATGGTGCCCAGCACGATGGCCGGCAGGATCAGGTGCATCAGGGCGTCCTTGAATGCGCCTTCTTCCTCGCTGAGCAGGGTGTCGATCAGCATGAAGCCGGTCTTCGGTTCGATGTCGTAAAGCAGGTCGATGCGCCCGGACACCGGCGTCCAGCCGAGGTTGACCGAGAAGAACATGATGAGGATCAGGCCCCACCAGAAGATCGGCATCGAATAACCAGTGAGCGATAGCCCCATCACTCCGTGGTCGAAGATCGAACCCCGCTTGAGCGCGGCGATGACACCGGCCAGTACGCCGAGGGTGCCGGCGAACAGCAACGCGGCCAGGGCCAGTTCGAGGGTGGCGGGGAACAGGGCGAGAAACTCGTGCCAGACGCTCTCGCGGGTGCGCAGCGATTCGCCCAGATCGCCCTGGGCCAGCTTGCCGACGTAATCCAGGTATTGCTCCGGCAACGGCTTGTTCAGGCCCAGCCGCTCCATGGCCTGGGCGTGCATTTGCGGGTCGACCCGGCGCTCGCCCATCATCACTTCCACCGGGTCACCCGGGATGAGTCGTATGAGCGCGAAAGTCAGTAGCGTGATGCCGAAAAATGTCGGGATCAGCAGTCCCAGACGCCGGGCAATGAAACTAAACATCTTCTGGTGTTCCTCGTCAGCCGGTCAGGCGGGCTGCCTTTGCCGTGGTGGGGCTGTGGGCAGCATTATTTTTCTACTTCACCAAGGTGGTGGCGAAGTTGTTATTAGTCAGGGGGCTGATGATGTAGCCCTCGACGTTCCGGCGCATGGCCGTGAACATCTTCGGATGGGCCATGGTTATCCACGGCCGGTCCTCATCGTACACGGCCAGCGCCTGCTTATAGAGCGCCTCGCGCTGTCGCGGATCGGTCACCTGGCGGGCCTGGGTGATCAGCGCCTGAAATTTCTCGTTGCACCACCGAGCATAGTTCTCGCCATTTCTGGCTGCCTCGCAACTGAGCAGCGGGGTCAGGAAGTTGTCCGGATCGCCGTTGTCGCCGGCCCAACCGGTGGACACCATGTCGTGCTCGCCGTTCTTTGCCCGGCGCAGCATTTCCGCCCATTCCATGACCCGGATATCGACCTTCAGGCCGATCTTTGCCAGGTCGTCCTGGAGCATTTCCGCGCTCAGTCGCGGATTGGGATTGGTCGGTCCACCGCCGTTGCGGGTGAACAGGGTCAGCGCCGTGCCTTGCGGAACCCCGGCTTCCTTGAGCAGGGCCCGGGCTTTGTCGAGGTCGCGGGGCGGGTTGCGGTTGTCGTGGTTGTAGCCCATCAGCGTCGGCGGATAGGGATTGACCGCCAGCAGCGCGTTGCCTTTGCCGAACAGTTGATCGACGTGGGTCTGGCGGTCGAAGGCGATATTGATCGCGTTGCGTACCCGCACATCGCTCAGGTAGCGGTGCTCGGTGTTGAGGGCGATATAGCCGGTGACCAGCGCCTCCAGCTCGGCGACCTTGAGCATCGGGTCGGCCTTGAGCGCGGGCACGTCGTCGGGCTTCGGATAGAGCGCGACCTGGCATTCGTTGGCGCGCAGTTTCTGCACGCGCACGTTGTTGTCACTGGCGATGGCGAACACCAGCGTCTCGCTCGGCGGCGCGCCACGGAAGTAGTCCGGGTGGGCCTTGTAGCGGATCTGCGCGTCCTTGTTGTAACGCTGGAAGACGAAGGGGCCGGTGCCGATCGGCTTGCTGTTGAGGTCGCCGGTCTTGCCGGTCTTGAGCAACTGGTCGGCGTATTCGGCGGAATAGATGGAGGTGAAGGCCATGGCGAGGTCGCGAAGAAACGGCGCTTCCGGGCGGGTCAGGGTGAAGACCACGGTGTGTTCGTCGGTCTTTTCCACGCGTTTCAGCAGGTCGCGAAAACCCATGCTTTCGAAATAGGGGAAGCCGATGCTGGTTTTGTCGTGCCACGGGTGGTTCGGGTCGAGCTGGCGCTGGAAGCTCCAGAGCACGTCGTCGGCGTTCATCGCGCGGGTCGGGGTGAACCAGTCGGTGTGGTGGAATTTCACGCCCTGGCGCAGGTGGAAGGTGTAGGTCAGGCCGTCGTCGCTGATGTCCCAGCGTTCGGCCAGGGCCGGCTGGATATCGGTGGTGCCGGGCGTGAAATCCACCAGGCGGTTGAACAGGGTTTCGGCGACGGCGTCACCGGTGACTGCGGTGGTGTACTGGGCCATGTCGAAACCTTCCGGGCTGGCCTCGGTGCAGACCACCAGCGGCTTGGCGCAGAGGCTTGCCGAGGTGCTCAGCAACAGGGCCGCCAGTGCGGCCTGAAGGGGAGAGGGATTCATGCAGGCTCCTTTTCTCGGTTCCCGTCTGCGCCCCGGCCAACGTCGTGGCCGGGGCGCGGGAGTGCTCAGAGAATGTCGAAGGGGATGGTGGTCACGACGCGCATTTCGTCCACATTGCCATCAATCTGCGCCCGGCTCGCCCGGTGCGTGCTGTAGGTGGCACGGATGCTGGTGTCCTTGAGTGCGCCGTCCTGCACCGCATAGCTCACGCCAATGCCCCATTCTTTGTGGTGCTCGCCATCGAGCTTTTGTACATCGTAGCCGCTGCCGCGGTAGTGAGTCCCGTCGATGCCCCAGCCGCGGGCGTTGTAGAGGTTCAGGCGTACCCCCGGCACGCCGTAGGGGGTCAGGTTGAGCATATAGCTGAGCTGCACGGATTTCTCGTTGGGGCCGTTGAAGTCGGAGTACAGCGAGTTGGCCAGGAAGATGCCGTTGGTGTCGTGCAGGTAGTCGAAGTACTCGTTGCCGTTCACTTGCTGCCACGACAGGCCGAGGGTATGAGCCTTGTGCGTCAGGGCGAAGGACAGGCTGAACGTGTCGTTGTCGATCGGCCCCTGCTTGGCGCGGCCGTGGTCGCGGGTGCCGTAGTAGTTGAAACCGGTGGTCAGGCCGAGCATGGCGGTGTCGCCCAGGTCGTGGGACGCCGCGAGGTAGTACTGGTTCCAGATGTCTTCGACATTGGCGAAGTACAGGCTGGTGGTCAGGCTTCTCATCGGTTGGTAGGTGAGGCCGGCCATGCTGACCCGGTCGGCCTGGGCACCGATGGCCGAGTATTCCGTGGTGAATTTGCTCTTGCCCTGTTCGGTACGGCTCGACACGCGCTCGAAGCTGCCGAGGTCGAACGACAGGGTGTGGAATTCCGCGCTGTGCAGGCTGACGCCATCGAAGCTCGACGGCAAGGCGCGGTTGCCGATGGCGGCGATCACCGGCGTGTTCACCGTATGGCGGCCCGCCGTCAGGGTGGTGTGGGAGACGCGTGCCTTCAGGTTGGCCAGGCCGATCTTGCTCCACTGGCCGATGACATCGCCGTCACTGTGGGTGAGGGTGCGGTTGTTGGGTCCGGCCACCGCGGCGCGGCTTCGTTCCAGGGCAATGGCGTTGTAGCCCGCAACCTGGACGCCGAAGCCCACGGGGCCCTGGCTGAAGCCCGAGGTGTAATCGAGGATGGTGCCCTGCACCCAGTTATTGCGGCTGTGGCTGTTGTGGCGGGTGCCGTCGCTCTTGTAGTAGCGGAACTGCGGGCCCTTGGTGGCGCGTTCGTGTGAATACCAGTTGCGGGTCGAGCCGGACAGGCTCTGCCCTTCGAAGAATCCGCCGGCTTCGGCCTGGGCGTTGTTCTCCTTGAGGCTGATTGGCAGGTAATCGTGGCTGAGGGATTCGGCCCGGGCCTGATTGGCCAGGCCGCAGAGGGTCAGTGCGGCGATGGATATAGAGAGTGCTTTCAAGGCGATGCTTCCTTTTGTTCTTGTAAGAGCACCGGCGGGTCTTGTGAACCCACAGGTCATTGCACGGGATCGGGGCGGGTAAGCCTTGATCCGGCGAGGACCGACATCACTCGATGCCAACATCCAGGAAGGAGGTGCGACCGAACGGGCTCACCAGGTAATCCTTCACCTTCGTGCTTACCGGCTGGCTGACCGTGGAGTGGGCGACGGGGGTGATGGGCACTTGCTGCTTGATGTAGTGCTGGGCCTGGCGGTACAGCTCGGAGCGCTGCTCGCGGTCGGTGACCGACTTGGCCTGTTTCACCAGGGCGTCGTATTGCGGGTCGCACCACATGGAGTGGTTGTGGCTGCCGATGGCGTCGCAGCTATAGAGGGTGCCGAGCCAGTTGTCCGGGTCGCCGTTGTCGCCAGTCCAGCCGATCAGGATGGTGTCGTGCTCGCCGTCCTTGGCGCGCTTGAGGTATTCGCCCCATTCGTAGCTGACGATATTCACCTTGAGCCCGAGCTTGCCCCAGTCGTCCTGGAGCATCTGCGCCATCAGCTTGGCGTTGGGGTTGTAGGGGCGCTGAACCGGCATGGCCCAGAGGGTGATTTCGGTGCCTTCCTCGACCCCGGCGTCGCGCAGCATCTGGCGCGCTTTTTCGATGTCTTGGGGCGGGTCGGTAATGCTCTCGTCATAGGACCACTGCGTGGGCGGCATGCTGTTCACCGCGACCTGGCCGGCGCCCTGGAACACGGTTTTGATGATCGCTTCCTTGTCCACGGCCATGTCCAGGGCCTGGCGCACTTCGAGCTGGTCGAACGGTTTTTTCTGGGTGTTGTAGGCGATGTAGCCGAGGTTGTAGGCGGGCTTCTCGATCAGGTTGATGGTCTCGTCGCGGCGCAGTGCCTCGAGGTCGGCGGGACGGGGATGGATGGTCACCTGGCATTCGCCCTTGCGCAGCTTCTGGACGCGCACCGACGGGTCGGTGTTGATGGAGAAAATCAGGTTGTCGAGCCTCACCTGCTCCGGTGCCCAGTAGTCCGAGTTGCCGCGGTAGCGGATCTGCGCGTCCTTCTGGTAACGGGTGAACACGAAAGGCCCGGTGCCGATCGGTTTGTGGCTGATGTCCGCCGGCGTGCCGCGGCTGAGTAGCTGTTCGGCGTACTCGGCCGAGAGGATCGACGCGAAGCTCATCGCCAGGTTCTGGATCAGCGACGCATCGACGTAGTTAAGCGTGAAGACCACGGTCATCGGCCCGGTCTTTTCCACCTTGGCGATGGTCTTGTCCAGGCCCATGGCGCTGAAGTAGGGGAACTCGGTGCCGTAGGCCATGCGGAACGGGTGGGTCGTGTTGAGCATGCGGTTGAAGGTGAACAGCACATCGTCGGCGTTGAAGTCACGGCTCGGTTTGAAGGCGGCGTTGCTGTGGAATTTCACCCCGGGGCGCAGGTTGAAGGTGTAGATCAGGCCGTCGTCAGAGATGCTCCAGTCGGTCGCGAGCGCGGGCAGCACGCCGGTGGCGCCGCGCTGGAACTCCACGAGGCGGTTGTACAGCGGTTCGGCGACGTCATTGTCGGTGCCGCTCTGGTATTGCGCGGAGTCGAACCCGGACGGGCTGCCTTCGGAACAGAACACCAGATTGCCCTTCTTGTCGTCGGCCATTCCGAAGGGCGAATGAGCCAGCACGCCGGCCCCGAGAAGGGCGGCGAAGAGGGAAGTCATACGCATGGGTATCCCCTTGTCTTGTCGTTGTCGTTGGAGTTTTCCGCGGCACAGGGCGAGCTTTCGCGCACGTGCTGCGGCGCCAGTCCCACGGTAAGGGCGGGGGAGGGCGACGACGAGTTACACAAGGGGCAAATTGAGGTGAGACGTTTCTGAGTGGTTTGACGAAATTTCAGCGGGGTGGTGGCGAGTTATCCACGGCGAGTGTGGGTTTCGCGGCGGCTATCCATCTGAACAGTCGCGATGGGCCGCAGGGCGGCCCTTGGAACGCGTTTATGGCTTCACGCTGACGCCGTAGAAGTCATTCAGTGCAAACGGACTGATCTTGAAATCCTCCACCGACTTGCGCATCGGTTGGTAGACCGTGGAGTGGGCGATCGGGGTGATCGGCACCTGGTCCTTGAGGATGTGCTGGGCCTGTTTGTACAGCGCGATGCGCTTGTTCTGGTCAGTGGTGGTCTTGGCTTCCTTGACCAGCTTGTCGTAGCCGGTGTCGCACCAGTGGGAGAAGTTGTTGCCGTTGACCGCGTCGCAGCCGTACAGGGTGCCGAGCCAGTTGTCCGGGTCGCCGTTGTCGCCGCTCCAGCCGATCAGCATGGCGCCGTTCTCGCCATCCTTGGAGCGTTTGATGTACTCGCCCCATTCGTAGCTGACGATGCGCGCCTTGATGCCGATCTTCGCCCAGTCGGACTGGAGCATCTCGGCCATCAGCTTGGCGTTGGGGTTATAAGGGCGCTGCACCGGCATGGCCCACAGGGTGATTTCGGTGCCTTCCTTGACGCCGGCTTCCTTGAGCAGTTGCCGGGCCTTTTCGGGGTTGTATTCGGTGCCCTTGATGGTGTCGTCGTAAGACCACTGGGTCGGCGGCATGGCGTTGACCGCCAATTGCCCCGCGCCCTGGTAAACCGAATCGATGATCTGCTGCTTGTTCACCGCCATGTCCAGCGCCTGGCGCACCTTGAGCTGGGCCATCGGGTTGGGCTCGTTGCTGCCCTTGATCTTGTCCATCACGTTGTAGGCGATGTAGCCGAGGTTGAAGCCGGCCTGGGACGGCATCTGCAGGTTCGGATCGGCCTTCAGGGCCTCGAGGTCGGCGGGGCGCGGGAACAGGGTGACCTGGCACTCGTTTTTCTTCAGCTTCTGCATGCGCACCGAGGCGTCGGTGGTGATGGCGAAGATCAGGTTGTCGATCTTCACCTCGTCTGGGCTCCAGTAGTCCTTGTTGCCCTTGAAACGGATCTGCGCGTCTTTCTGGTACTTGCTGAACACGAACGGGCCGGTGCCGATGGGCTTCTGGTTGATGTCCGCGGCCTTGCCCTGCTTGAGCAACTGCTCGGCGTATTCGGCGGACTGGATCGAGGCGAAGCTCATGGCGATGTTCTGGATGAACGCGGCGTCGACGGCGGCGAGGGTGAACTTCACGGTGTGCTCGTCGACCTTCTCCACCTGCTTGATGTTCGCGTCCATGCCCATGTCGGTGAAGTACGGGAACTCGGTGGGGTACGCCTTGCGGAACGGCATGTCCTTGTCGAGCATGCGGTTGAAGGTGAACAGCACGTCGTCGGCGTTGAATGCGCGGGTCGGCTTGAAGTAGTCGGTGGTGTGGAACTTGACCCCTTCGCGCAGGTGGAAGGTGTAGCTCAGGCCGTCATCGGCGACGTCCCAGCGGGTTGCCAGGCCGGGAATGACCTGGGTGCCGCCGCGCTCGAACTGGGCGAGGCGGTTGAACATGGTTTCGGAGGAGGCGTCGAAGTCGGTGCCGGTGGTGTACTGCGCGGGGTCGAAGCCGGCGGGGCTGCCTTCGGAGCAGTAGACAAGATTGCTGGCGGCTTGCGCAGCGGGCGTGACGGCGAGCAGACCTGCGCCGACCAGGAACGGAATGACTGCGGTTTTCAGCATGGTGGCCTCATTGTTGTCATTTTTTGAGAGGGCGGCCTCGTGAGCCGACCTACGGATATTTATGCCAACGATTGAGGATAGCTGTTTGGTGGGAAAGTGAAGCGGGGGTGCAGGCAGGAGACCGGGTCGTGGCGGCTAGGCGCTAGCCGACAGTTTTTAGCGCTCTTGAGATCGAGCGCCGCCCGCGCGGCGCATCGCGAGCAAGCTCGCTCCTACATCGGTTGCAACGTGCCATGGCCTGACGGAGAGGTGTTGCCCGCCTTTGGCACTCGGCGATGAATCGTGGGGAGGCTGTTGAAGTCAACTCGATAGCGCGTTGTACAAACAAGGCGCTCAACTATGGCCTGACAGGCATAGGCACGTTGCAACCAATGTAGGAGCGAGCTTGTCGGGGCGCCGAACCGTCGCGATGCGCCGCGCGGGCGGCGCTCGATCTCAAGGGCGCTGGAAAACTCCCGACATGCGCCCAGTGGCCGCAGAAACCCCGTTTAAGGCATCTGCACTTCAATAGTGCCATCCGCGCTGATGCTCACCTGCGCAGTGCCGGCTTCGACCTGCGGCGACGGCGCGGCTTCGGCATCCATGCTGGCCTTCATCATCATCGGCGCACGCATGTACGGCTGTGGGTAGCCGCTGCTGTTGAGGTTCAGGCTGACCACTTTGTAGCCCTTGCCGCCCAACGCCTCGGTGGCGATCTGCGCGCGGGCCTTGAAGGCGTCGACCGCGTCCTTGAGCAGTTCGTCTTCGCTGGTCTTGCGTGTTGCGGGCGCAACGGCGAAGTCCATGCCGCCCATTTTCAGGGTTTGCAGCAGCTCGCCGGTCAGGCCGGAGAGGGCCGGGAAGTTGCTGCTTTCCAGGCGCAGTTCGGCGCGCTCACGCCAGCCGGTGATCTTCTGGCCTTTGTCGTCGTAGATCGGGTAGGCGTTGCGGCTGCCCTGGCTGATCTTCACGTCCTTGGCCTGACGGGCCTTTTCCAGCGCCTTGTTCAGCGTGGTGGTGATCTCGGCGGCGAGTTTCGCCGGATCAGTGTTCTGTGCTTCGCTGTACAGGGTCACGACCATCAGGTCGCGGGTCACTTCCTTGCTGGCTTCGGCACGCAGCGATACCTGGTTGTAACGCGGCTCGTCCGCCAGAACGGGAAGGCTGGCCAGGAGGCTGGCGGCCAGCAGGACCTTGGCGCTACGGCTAGGGGTATGCATGGATAACTCCTTGAAAAATGGGCGTGGCCGATACGATCCTGTGCCACGCAGACCCTGTCTGACCTTGAAAATAGCAGCAAGGTTCCAGAAGGCCATCATTTATCCCCGGTGTGGCGAGTTGCCGCATTGCTGCAGACCAGGGCGTCGCTTGGGTATACTCGCGGCGGTTTACCTGGAGCACTCATCAGGAGAGCTCATGCTCGCCCCCGAAAAAATGCTGTCCGCCACCCGCCAGAATCTCTGGCGTCTGACGCTTGTCCGCACCCTGGTACTGGCCGCGCAGGCCGGTTCGGTCGGGGTCGCCTACTGGACTGAACTCCTTCCGCTGCCCTGGCTGGCCCTGAGTGTCACCCTCGGGTTTTCCATGGTGCTGTGCCTGGTCACCGCCCTGCGCCTGCGCGCCTCGCTGCCGGTTACCGAGCTGGAATACGCGGTGCAACTGGCCTGCGACCTGCTGATCCACAGCGCCTTGCTGTATTTCTCCGGCGGATCGACCAACCCCTTCGTTTCCTATTACCTGGTGCCATTGGCGATTGCCGCGGTGACGTTGCCGTGGGTCTATTCGTTGATCCTCTCGGGCATCGCGCTGGTGGCCTACACCCTGCTGCTGATGCAGTTCTATCCGCTGGAAACCTTCCCCATGGCGCGGGAGAAGATGCAGATCTACGGCATGTGGCTGAGTTTCGCCCTGGCCGCAGCGGTGATCACCTTCTTCGCGGCGAAGATGGCCGAGGAACTGCGCCGTCAGCAGCAGTTCCAGGCCCAACGCCGCGAGGAAGGGCTGCGCGACCAGCAGCTACTGGCCGTGGCCACCCAGGCTGCGGGCGCCGCCCACGAACTGGGCACGCCGCTGGCGACCATGAGCGTGCTGATCAGCGAGATGCGCCAGGACCATACCGACCCGCTGTTGCAGGAAGACCTCGGTGTGCTCCAGGAACAGGTCAAGCAGTGCAAGTACACCTTGCAGCAACTGGTGCGCGCCGCCGAAGCCAACCGGCGCATGGTGGTGGAAGACCAGCCGGTGACCTTCTGGCTCGATGAATCGCTCAACCGCTGGCACCTGATGCGCCCCGAAGCCAGTTACCGCTTCCAGCGCCTCGGCCAGGGCGAGGTGCCGCGCCTGGCGCCGCCACCGGACCTGACCCAGGCCCTGCTGAATTTGCTGAACAACGCCGCCGATGCTTGTCCCGATGGGCTGGAAGTGCACCTGGATTGGGACGCTTCCGACATCGTCATCAGCATCCGCGACCATGGCCCCGGTGTCCCGGTGGCCATCGCCGAACAGATCGGCAAACCCTTCTTTACCACCAAGGGCAAGGGCTTTGGCCTGGGCCTGTTCTTGAGCAAGGCCAGCGTGACCCGTGCTGGCGGCTCGGTAAAACTCTATAGTCACGAAGAAGGCGGTACGCTCACTGAGCTACGCTTGCCGCGTGACGCGCGAGGAGATGTGTGATGAGTGATGAAATCCAGGTTGAAGGTGAAGAACTGCCGCACCTGCTGCTGGTCGACGACGACGCGACCTTTACCCGGGTGATGGCCCGTGCCATGAGCCGCCGCGGTTTCCGCGTCAGCACCGCCAGCTCTGCGGAGGAAGGACTGGTGCTGGCCCAGCAGGACATACCGGACTACGCCACGCTGGACCTCAAGATGGAAGGCGACTCCGGCCTGGTGCTGCTGCCCAAGCTGCTGGAGCTTGATCCGGAAATGCGCGTGGTGATCCTCACCGGTTATTCGAGCATCGCCACTGCGGTGGAGGCCATCAAGCGCGGCGCCTGCAATTACCTGTGCAAGCCGGCGGATGCCGATGACGTGCTGGCAGCGCTGCTGTCCGAGCACGCTGATCTGGACAGCCTGGTGCCGGAAAACCCGATGTCGGTGGACCGCCTGCAGTGGGAGCACATCCAGCGCGTGCTGGCCGAGCACGAAGGCAATATCTCCGCCACCGCCCGCGCCCTGGGCATGCATCGGCGCACCTTGCAGCGCAAGCTGCAGAAGCGGCCAGTTCGGCGCTGATCCTTTTTGGGGCTGCTCTGCGGCCCCAAAAATCTGCCTGTTTCCTGCAATTCATCCGGAAACCCCCGTCCCTGACGCCTGTGCTGGCGTATTATTAGCCACCTAACGACAGGCCACGGAACTCCCCCGCATGCTCGCCCTTTTCATCCAGACGCTGAACATCACCGCCCCGGTGTTCGCGATGCTGTTCATGGGCGTGCTGTTGCGCCGCATCAATGCGATCAACGACGGCTTCATCCAGACCTCGTCGGCCCTGGTGTTCAACGTCTGCATGCCGGCGCTGCTGTTTCTCGGCATTTACCACGCCGACCTCGAGGCCGCGGTCAAACCCGGCCTGCTGCTGTACTTCATCGCCGCCACCTTAGGCAGTTTCGCCTTGGCCTGGCTGATTGCCATCTGGCGCTGTCCCCGGGAAGATCGCGGCATCTATACGCAGGGTGCGTTTCGCGGCAACAACGGTGTGGTCGGGTTGGCGCTGGCGGCCAGCATGTACGGCGATTACGGTATCTCGCTCGGCGCGATCCTCGCCGGGCTGGTGATCCTGCTCTACAACTCGCTGTCGTCGGTGGTGCTGGCGGTGTACAGCCCGACGGTCAAGTCCGACCCGTGGAGCATCCTCAAGAGCATCCTGCGCAACCCGCTGATCATCAGTGTGCTGGCGGCGACGCCGATGGCCTATGCCAAGGTGCCGTTGCCCAACTGGCTGCTGACCTCGGCGGATTACCTGGCTCAGATGACCTTGCCGCTGGCGTTGATCTGCATCGGCGGGACGCTGTCGCTGGCCTCGTTGCGGGCCAGTGGCCGGATGGCGGTCAGTTCCAGCCTGGTGAAAATGGTCTGGCTGCCGCTGATATTCACCTTTGGCGGCTGGCTATGCGGCTTTCGCGGGGCGGAACTGGGCATCCTGTTCCTCTATATTGGCAGCCCCACGGCGGCGGCCAGTTATGTGATGGCCAGGGCGGCCAATGGCAACCATGAGCTGGCGGCGTCGATCATTGTGATCACCACGCTGGCGGCTGCCCTTACAACCAATATCGGAATCTTCCTCTTGCAGTGGGGAGGATGGATCTAGATTCTCCGGGTACAACAATTCCAACACAGCCTCTTACGTCTGAGGACACTTCATGCAAGACCAGATCACGCCCGAGCGTTTACACCGCGGGCTGAAAAACCGTCATATCCAACTGATCGCCCTGGGCGGGGCGATCGGTACGGGCCTGTTCCTCGGCATCGCCCAGACCATCCAGATGGCCGGCCCGTCGGTGCTGCTGGGTTACGCGATCGCCGGCATCATCGCCTTCTTCATCATGCGCCAGCTTGGCGAAATGGTCGTGGAAGAGCCGGTGTCCGGCACGTTCAGCCACTTCGCCCACAAATACTGGAGCCCGCTCGCCGGCTTCATGTCGGGCTGGAACTACTGGGTGCTCTATGTACTGGTCGGCATGGCCGAACTGACGGCGGTGGGCATCTATGTCCAGTACTGGTGGCCGGACTTCCCGACCTGGGCCACGGCGGCGATCTTCTTCGTCGTCATCAACCTGATGAACGTGAGTCAGGTGAAGGTCTACGGTGAAATGGAGTTCTGGTTCGCCCTGATCAAGGTCGTGGCCATCCTCGGCATGATCGGTTTTGGCGGCTACATGCTGTTCAGCGGCACCGGCGGCCCGGATGCCAGCGTCGCCAACCTCTGGCAGCACGGCGGCTTCTTCCCCAACGGCGCGACTGGTCTGATGATGGCCATGGCCGTGATCATGTTCTCGTTCGGCGGTCTGGAACTGGTGGGCATCACCGCTGCCGAGGCCGATAACCCGCGCCACAGCATTCCGCGTGCCACCAATCAGGTGATCTACCGCATCCTGCTGTTCTATATCGGCGCCCTGGCCGTGCTGCTGGCGCTGTACCCGTGGCAGAAAGTGGTCAGTGGCGGCAGCCCGTTCGTGATGATCTTCCACGACCTGGACAGCAACCTGGTGGCGACCGTGCTCAACCTGGTGGTGCTGACCGCCGCGCTGTCGGTCTACAACAGTTGCGTGTACTGCAACAGCCGCATGCTGTTCGGTCTGGCGACCCAGGGCGATGCGCCGAAGAAACTGCTCAAGGTCAATGCCAAGGGTGTTCCGCTGGCGGCGCTGGGCATTTCCGCGCTGGCTACAGGCCTGTGTGTGCTCATCAACTACTACATCCCGCGTGAGGCCTTCGGCCTGCTGATGTCGCTGGTGGTGTCGTCGCTGGTGATCAACTGGGGGATCATCAGCATCACCCACCTGAAATTCCGCCAGGCCAAGGCGGCTCAGGGTCAGGAAACCTTCTACAAGAGCCTCGGCTATCCACTGACCAACTACCTGTGCCTGGCCTTCCTGGCGTTCATTCTGGTGGTGATGTGGATGACCGAAGGGATCCGCATCTCTGTCGAGTTGATCCCGGTCTGGCTGCTGGTGCTGTGGGGTGCTTACAAGCTGACCCGCGGCCGCAAGACCGCCAAGGCCTGACGGTCTTCGGGAAGTGATCGATCAGCCTGGCTGTTGCCAGGTGTCGATCACTTCCTGCGCCGCGCGGAACGCGTCGATCGCCGCCGGCACACCCGCATAGACTGCGCAATGCAGCAATGCTTCGCGAATCTCTTCCACCGTACAGCCATTGTTCAGGGCACCACGCACGTGGCCCTTGAGTTCCTGCGGGCACTTGAGCGCAGTGAGGGCGGCCAGGGTGATCAGGCTGCGGGTTTTCAGCGGCAGGCCTTCGCGGCTCCAGACGCTACCCCAGGCGTGTTCGTTGACGAATTCCTGCAGCGGCGCGGTGAACTCGGTGGCGTTGCCCAGTGCGCGGTCAACGAAGACGTCGCCCATTACCTGGCGGCGAACCTGTTCGCCGGTTTTCTTCGTATCGCCCATCTTGTTTTCCTTAGTGTTGGCGGCGCCAGGCGCGCAGGGTGGTGTAGAACAACACGGCCCCCAGCGCTGGCAGGACATAGAACAACATCAGTTGCTCCAGGCGGTTGGCCAGCGGCATGCCGGTGGTGAAGGCCACCACGTGCAGACCATAGGCCAGATACAGGCAGAGAAACACCAGACCTTCGGCGCGCGTGACCCGGTACCCGGAATAGAACACCGGCAGGCTCAAGGCGGCGACGCCGAGCATCACGGGCAGGTCGAAGGCCAGGGCATTGGGCGAGATCGACAGCGGTTCCGGGGTCAGCACGGCGGTCAGGCCGAGCACGCCCAGCAGGTTGAACAGGTTGCTGCCGATCACGTTGCCCACGGCGATTTCCCGTTCACCGCGGATGGCCGCGATCAACGAAGTCGCCAGTTCCGGCAGCGAGGTGCACACGGCAACCACGGTCAGACCGATGATGCGTTCCGACAAGCCAAGGTCCGTGGCGACTTCCACTGCCGCCTCCAACAGCAAGTGCCCGGCCAGGCTGAGCAGGCCAAGGCCGATAGCCATCAGCAACAGGGTGCCGGCCCAGAAGCCCGCGCCCCGTTGCGGCTGATGCCCCGGCGCGTGGTGGATGCGGGTGTGGTGGCGTGACTGGCGCCACAGGATCGCCAGGTACGCCACAAGCCCGAGCAACAGCAGTGCGCCTTCCCAGTGATCGAGCGCTTCGTTCAGCGCCAGCAGGTACACCAGCAGGCTGGCGCCGATCATCAGCGGGATATCCAGGCGCACCAGTTGCCGCGACACGCGCAGCGGAATGATCAGCGCGGCTAGGCCGAGGGTGACGAGAATGTTGAAGATGTTGCTGCCGATCACGCTGCCCACCGCCACATCGGGGGCGCCGGTGTAGGCGGCTTGCAGGCTGACGGTCAGTTGCGGCGCGCTGCTGCCGAACGCCACCAGGCTCAGGCCGATGATCAGCGGGCGGACTTGCAGGCTGGCGGCCAGGCGCAGGGCGCCGCGCACCAGCAGCTCGGCGCCAAGCACCAGCAGGATAAGGCCGCTGCACAGTTGCAGCAGGCTGAAGGTGGGTAAAGCGGCCAGGTTGAAAATGGTCGGGCTCCGAAAACAGGATCAGTCGCTGAGGCTTTGTACCCGGACGCGCGCCGTTCCGCTACGGAGCATGTCCAGCTTCTGTGCGGCGGCCTTGGACAGATCGATCAGTCGGCCACGGGTATGCGGGCCGCGGTCATTGATGCGGACCACGACAGAGCGTTCGTTTTTCAGGTTGGTGACCCGCACCCGGGTGCCGAAGGGCAGGCTGCGGTGCGCGGCGGTCAGGCCGTGCTGGTCGAAGGGCTCACCACTGGCAGTGCGTTTGCCGTGATGGCGAGAACCATAATAGGAGGCGGTGCCGGTTTCATCGTAGCCGCGCGGGTCGATGTCGTGGCTGGCACAGCCGGCGAGCAAGGTGAACAGCGCCAAGGCGCTCAGCAGACGCCACATGTATTACGGTGCTCCGTGGTTCTCTGTAGGAGCGAGCTTGCTCGCGAAGGACGCAGCGGTCCCCTAAATGGCCCTGACCAGGCAAGCTCGCTCCTGCAGGACATTGTGAGTCCAGAGGAGCGAGCCATATCGAGACCAAGGCTCGGTGACGATTACCCTTCGAGCTTGCTCTTGAGCAATTCGTTCACCTGTTGCGGGTTTGCCTTGCCTTTCGAGGCCTTCATGGCCTGACCGACAAAGAAGCCGAACATCTTGCCGCGCTTGGCTTCATCCGCCGCTCGGTACTGCTCGACCTGCTCGGCGTTGGCCGCCAGCACTTCGTCCAGTACCTTCTCGATCGCACCGCTGTCCGTCACTTGCTTCAGACCGCGCGCTTCGATGATCTGGTCGGCATCGCCTTCGCCGTTGGCCATCGCTTCGAACACGGTCTTGGCAATCTTGCCGCTGATGGTGTTGTCGCGAATGCGCTGCAGCATGCCACCCAGTTGCTCGGCGCTGACCGGCGCCTGGTCGATCTCGACACCCAGCTTGTTCAGCAGGCTGCCCAGCTCCACCATGACCCAGTTGGCCGCCAGCTTGGCGTCGCCACCAATGGCCGCAACCTTCTCGAAGTAGTCCGCTTGCTCACGGCTGGAAGCCAGCACGTTGGCGTCGTAAGCCGACAGGCCGTACTGGCTCTGGAAGCGCTCGACTTTCTGCGGCGGCAGCTCCGGCAGGGTGGCGCGAATGCCTTCGAGGAAGGCCGACTCGATCACCACCGGCAGCAGGTCCGGATCGGGGAAGTAACGGTAGTCGTTGGCTTCCTCCTTGCTGCGCATGGAGCGGGTTTCGTCCTTGTTCGGGTCGTACAGGCGGGTTTCCTGGGTGACCTTGCCGCCGTCTTCGATCAGGTCGATCTGGCGCTGGATTTCGCTGTTGATCGCGCGCTCGATGAAGCGGAACGAGTTGACGTTCTTGATCTCGCAGCGGGTGCCGAACTCGACCTGGCCTTTCGGACGGATCGAGACGTTGCAGTCACAACGCAGCGAGCCTTCGGCCATGTTGCCGTCGCAGATGCCCAGGTAGCGCACCAGCGCGTGGATCGCCTTGACGTAGGCCACGGCTTCCTTGGCGCTGCGCATTTCCGGCTCGGAAACGATTTCCAGCAGCGGGGTGCCGGCACGGTTCAGGTCGATGCCGGTGGAGCCGGCGAAGTCTTCGTGCAAGCTTTTGCCGGCGTCTTCTTCCAGGTGCGCGCGGGTGATGCCGATGCGCTTGACGGTGCCGTCTTCCAGAGCGATGTCCAGGTGGCCCTTGCCGACGATCGGCAACTCCATCTGGCTGATCTGGTAGCCCTTGGGCAGGTCAGGGTAGAAGTAGTTCTTGCGCGCGAACACGTTGTGCTGGCCAATCTCGGCGTCGATGGCGAGGCCGAACATGCAGGCCATGCGCACCGCTTCCTGGTTCAGCACCGGCAGTACGCCGGGCATGCCCAGGTCGATCAGGCTGGCCTGGGTGTTCGGCTCGGAACCGAACGTGGTGGCGCTGCCGGAGAAAATCTTCGACTGGGTGGCGAGCTGGGTGTGAATCTCCAGCCCGATAACAACTTCCCATTGCATGTGTCTGTCCCTCAGAAGCCGTTAGGTGCGCGAGTGTGCCAGTCAGTCACTTGCTGATAGCGGTGCGCGACGTTGAGCAGGCGGCCTTCCTGGAAGTACGGCGCCAGGAGTTGCACGCCCACCGGCAGACCGTCGACGAAACCGGCCGGCATCGAGAGGCCCGGCAGACCGGCCAGGTTGGCGGTGATGGTGTAGACGTCTTCCAGGTACGCGGCGACCGGATCGGCGTTCTTGGCGCCGATCTTCCAGGCCAGGTTCGGCGTGGTCGGGCCGAGGATCACGTCGACGCCTTCGAAGGCGGCCATGAAGTCGTTCTTGATCAGGCGACGGATCTTCTGGGCCTTCAGGTAGTAGGCGTCGTAGTAGCCGGCCGACAGGGCGTAGGTGCCGACCATGATCCGGCGCTGCACTTCGCTGCCGAAGCCTTCGCCGCGGGAACGCTTGTACAGGTCGGTGAGGTCTTTCGGGTTCTCGCAGCGGTAGCCGAAGCGCACGCCGTCGAAACGCGACAGGTTCGAGGACGCCTCGGCCGGGGCGATCACGTAGTACGCCGGGATGGCGTGCTGCATGTTCGGCAGGCTGATTTCCTTGACCACCGCGCCGAGCTTCTCCAGTTCCTTGACGCTGGCCTGGACCAGTTCGGCGATGCGTGGGTCGAGGCCGGCGCCGAAGTATTCCTTCGGCAGGCCGATGCGCAGGCCCTGCAGCGAGGCGTTCAGGCCGGCGCTGTAGTCCGGGACCGGCTCATCGATGCTGGTGGAGTCTTTCGGATCGAAACCGGCCATGCCTTGCAGCAGCAGGGCGCAGTCTTCGGCGGTGCGGGCCAGCGGGCCGCCTTGGTCGAGGCTCGACGCGTAGGCGATCATGCCCCAACGCGAGACGCGGCCGTAGGTCGGCTTGAGGCCGGTCAGGCTGGTCAGGGCCGCGGGCTGACGGATCGAACCGCCGGTGTCGGTGGCGGTGGCGGCCGGCAGCAGGCGGGCAGCCACGGCCGCAGCCGAACCACCGGAGGAACCGCCAGGCACGTGTTCCAAGCTCCACGGGTTCTTCACCGCGCCGTAGTGGCTGGATTCGTTGGCCGAACCCATGGCGAATTCGTCCATGTTGGTCTTGCCCAGGGTCACGGTACCGGCCTCGGCCAGCTTGCTGACCACGGTGGCGTCGTAGGGGGCCTTGAACGAGTCGAGCATCTTCGAGCCGCAACTGGTGCGGATGCCCTGGGTGCAGAACAGGTCTTTATGGGCGATCGGTGCGCCCAGCAGCGCCCCGTTCTCGCCGGCGGCGCGGCGGGCGTCGGCGGCACGGGCCTGGCTGATGGCCAGGTCGTCGGTGACACTGATGAAGCTGTTGATCTGTGGGTCGAGCTGATGGATGCGGGCCAGCAGCGCGCGGGTCAGCTCTTCGGAGGAAAAGGCTTTGTCGGCGAGTCCGCGAGCGATCTCGGCCAGGGTGAGTTGGTGCATGGCAGGCTCTATTCCCTTACTCGATGACTTTCGGAACCAGGTACAGGCCGCTGTCCGTCGCTGGGGCGATGGCCTGGTAGCTGTCTCGCTGGTTGCTTTCTGTTACAACGTCGGCGCGAAGGCGCTGGCTGGCTTCAAGAGGGTGAGCCAGAGGCTCGATACCGGTGGTGTCGACGGCCTGCATCTGGTCGACCAGTCCCAGAATACTGTTCAGGGCATCGGTAGTGCGTGGCAGATCGGCTTCGTTCAGGCCCAGTCGGGCCAGGTGAGCGATCTTTTCCACGTCGCAGCGTTCAAGCGCCATGGGGATCTCCTGGGGAAAGAAAACGGAATGGGTCCGCAATGAGGAACATGTAGGGGCACACGTGGTCATAAGGCCCGATCGTGTGCTGGCTTGCTCGGAAAAACTGCCAATTTAACATATTGGCGCCTTGCCCAAAATCCCCGCCGTTGTTAGAGTTTGCCGCACTTTTTTACCCACGCGTTGCCAGGGTCCCTTTCCCATGTTCAAGAAACTGCGTGGCATGTTTTCCAGCGATCTTTCCATCGACCTGGGCACTGCCAACACCCTTATTTACGTGCGTGAGCGCGGTATCGTCCTGAATGAGCCCTCGGTTGTGGCCATTCGTACCCACGGCAACCAGAAAAGTGTCGTCGCTGTCGGCACCGAAGCAAAGCGCATGCTGGGTCGTACTCCCGGCAACATTGCTGCCATTCGTCCGATGAAGGACGGCGTCATCGCCGACTTCAGCGTCTGCGAAAAGATGCTGCAGTACTTCATCAACAAGGTTCACGAAAACAGCTTCCTGCAACCCAGCCCTCGCGTGTTGATCTGCGTTCCGTGCAAATCGACCCAGGTCGAGCGTCGCGCCATCCGTGAATCGGCCCTCGGTGCCGGTGCCCGTGAAGTATTCCTGATCGAAGAGCCAATGGCCGCTGCCATCGGTGCCGGCCTGCCGGTCGAAGAAGCCCGTGGCTCGATGGTCGTCGATATCGGTGGTGGTACCACTGAAATCGCACTGATCTCCCTGAACGGTGTGGTTTACGCCGAGTCCGTTCGCGTTGGCGGCGACCGCTTCGACGAAGCCATCGTGACTTACGTGCGCCGCAACTACGGCAGCCTGATCGGCGAATCCACCGCCGAGCGTATCAAGCAGGAAATCGGTACCGCCTATCCGGGCGGCGAAGTGCGCGAAGTCGACGTCCGCGGCCGTAACCTGGCCGAAGGCGTACCACGTGCCTTCACCCTGAATTCCAACGAAGTGCTCGAAGCGCTGCAGGAATCCCTGGCGACTATCGTTCAGGCCGTGAAGAGCGCCCTGGAGCAATCGCCTCCGGAACTGGCGTCCGACATCGCCGAGCGTGGCCTGGTGCTGACCGGTGGTGGCGCTCTGCTTCGCGACCTGGACAAGCTGCTGGCCCAGGAAACCGGCCTGCCGGTGATCGTTGCCGAGGACCCGCTGACCTGTGTCGCCCGTGGCGGCGGTCGCGCCCTGGAAATGATGGACAAACACACCATGGACCTGCTCTCCAGCGAGTGATTCGCCGGATTGCAACCCTGTCGACCGGTTTACAGGTAGCGCTTGCAGTGCTACCTGTATTGCCGGCTGGCGTCCGTCTGGACGTCGCTTCCATCCATCCGCAATCCAGGCCGGTGCGTTGCCGTATGAATGACCTCCTGAACCGTCGTCAACGAGGAGCGGCTTATTAAACCGCTTTTCGCCAAAGGCCCGTCGCTGGGCGTACGCCTGCTCGTGCTGGTCGTGCTGTCGATCGCCTTGATGGTGGTCGATGCCCGCTTCCCCGTGCTCAAGCCCGTGCGCAGTCAAATGTCGCTGGTGCTGATGCAGTCCTACACCATCACCGATCTGCCGCAGCGTCTGTGGCAAGGCGTGGCCAGCCAGTTTGGCAGCCGCACCGAGCTGATCGCCGAGAACGAAAAACTCAAGACCGAAGCCCTGCTCCTACAAGGTCGCCTGCAAAAGCTGGCTGCCCTGACCGAGCAGAACGTGCGTCTGCGCGAGTTGCTCAACTCCTCGGCGCTCTTCAATGAAAAGGTCGAGGTCGCCGAACTGATCGGTATGGACCCGAACCCGTTCACCCATCGAATTCTGATCAACAAAGGCGAGCGCGACGGTGTCGTGCTCGGCCAGCCGGTGCTCGACGCCCGCGGCCTCATGGGCCAGGTGGTCGAGTTGATGCCGTACACCTCGCGGGTGCTGCTGCTGACCGACACCACCCACAGCATCCCGGTGCAGGTCAACCGCAACGGCCTGCGCGCGATTGCCAGCGGCACCGGCAACCCGGAACGCCTTGAACTGCGTCATGTCGCCGATACCGCCGACATCAAGGAAGGTGACCTGCTGGTGAGTTCCGGCCTGGGTCAGCGGTTCCCGGCCGGTTATCCGGTGGCGACGGTGAAGGAAGTGATCCACGACTCTGGGCAACCCTTCGCCATTGTTCGCGCGGTGCCGACCGCTGCCCTGAACCGCAGCCGTTACCTGCTGCTGGTGTTCAGCGACAGCCGTACCCCCGAAGAGCGAGCCAACGACGCAGCCCAGGCGCAGGCCCAGGACGCCGCCGGTCACACAGCGACTGACGCGGCACATGCTGCGCCGGCCACCACGCCTGCAACACCTGCCGCACCCGCCACCACGACCCCGGCTGCGCCCCATGCCCCGGCGGCCACACCTGCGGCCGCGCCAACGCCGGCTGCCGCTGCTGCGCCCGCAAGCCATGGCACGCCAACGACCCCCTCCCGGGAGAGACATTGATGGTCAGTACACACAGCAAGAATGGCTGGGTGGTCTGGTTGACCTTCCTGGTTGGCCTGCTGCTCAGCGTGTGGCCGATGCCGCCGTTCATGGATATCTTCCGTCCGCTGTGGCTGGCCCTGCTGCTGGCCTTCTGGACGTTGAACATGCCCACCAAGGTCGGCATGACCACCGCGTTTTTGCTCGGTCTGGCGGAGGACGTGCTGTACGGCACGTTGCTGGGGCAGAACGCCCTGGTCCTGACCCTCATCACCTTCCTGGTACTCAGCCTGCAACAGCGCTTGCGCATGTTCCCCATGTGGCAGCAGAGCCTGACCATCCTGGTGATCTTCGGCGTCGCCCAGCTAGTGCAATTGTGGCTCAGCGCCCTGACCGGCAATCGTCAGCCCACGCTGGCGCTGGTCTGGCCGGCAGTGACCAGTGCCTTGCTCTGGCCATGGATCAGCTTCGGTCTGCGCGGTCTGCGCAGCCGATTGAGTATCTACTGAAGCATCCTGCTTTTCGACGCTGACAGGGAGACGTCACGATGACCCCGCTGTACCTGGCCTCCGGTTCGCCGCGCCGCCGTGAGCTGCTGACTCAGATCGGCATTCCCTTCACCGTCGTCAGTGCCTCGATTGACGAAACCCCGCTGCCCGATGAGTCGGCAAGCGCTTATGTCGAGCGCCTGGCCCTCGGCAAGGCGGCTGCCGGCCTGGCCCTGCTGACCGCCAGCGGCACCCGCGAGCCTCTGGCCGTACTCGGTGCCGATACCGCCGTGGTTCTCGACGGCAGGATTCTTGGCAAGCCCGTCGACCGCGAAGATGCCCTGGCCATCCTGGCCTCGCTTTCCGGACGTGAGCATCAGGTGCTGACTGCCGTCGCGGTGAGCGATGGTCAGCGCAGCGAGAGCCTGTGCGTCACCAGTCGCGTTACCTTCGGGCCGATCAGCGCAGAGCAGGCGCATGCCTACTGGAGCAGCGGCGAGCCGCGGGACAAGGCCGGCGCCTACGCGATCCAGGGCCTCGGCGCGGTATTCGTGCAGAACCTTCAGGGCAGCTACTCGGGTGTGGTCGGGCTTCCAGTCGCCGAAACCGCCGAATTGCTCGCCCGTTTCGGCATTCCCTGCTGGCAGGGCTTGCCGACAGCAGAATGAGGAAGCACTGAGACCGTTTATTGCTCGCCAGTCTCCGTCGGGCAATCCATCATTACCTCAAAGAACTTTGACGAGAGCCTGCCATGAGTGAAGAGATTCTGATCAACATCACACCGATGGAATCACGCGTGGCGGTGGTGGAAAACGGCGTTCTCCAAGAGGTGCATGTCGAGCGCACCCAGCGCCGCGGCATCGTTGGCAATATCTACAAGGGCAAGGTGGTACGGGTGCTGCCGGGCATGCAGGCGGCCTTCGTCGATATCGGTCTGGACCGCGCGGCCTTTATCCATGCCTCGGAAATCTCCCTGCGCGAAGGCACCACAGTCGAAAGCATCAGCGCCCTGGTGCATGAGGGGCAAAGCCTGGTGGTGCAGGTGACCAAGGACCCCATCGGGTCAAAGGGCGCCCGCCTGACTACCCAGTTGTCGATTCCTTCCCGCTATCTGGTCTACATGCCGCGCACCAAGCACGTCGGCATTTCCCTGAAGATCGAAGACGAAGCTGAGCGCGACCGCCTGAAGAAGGTGGTCAGCGACTGTGTCGCCCAGGAAAACATCCAGGACTCCGGCGGCTTCATCCTGCGCACTGCGGCGGAAGGCGCCGGGGCAGACGAGATTCTCATGGACATCCGCTACCTGCGGCGCCTGTGGGATCAGATTGGCGCGCAGATCAAGACCGTGGGCGCGCCTACCGAAATCTACGAAGACCTGGGGCTGGCGCTGCGCACCCTGCGCGACCTGGTGAATCCGAAGATCGAGAAGATCCGCATCGATTCCCGGGAAACCTTCCAGAAAACCACGCAGTTCGTCGGCGAATTGATGCCGGAAATCGCTGATCGTCTGGAGCATTACCCTGGGGAGCGGCCGATTTTCGACCTGTACGGCGTCGAAGATGAAATCCAGCGCGCCCTTGAGCGCAAGGTGCCGCTCAAGTCCGGCGGCTATCTGGTGATCGACCCGGCCGAGGCCATGACCACCATCGATGTGAACACCGGCGCCTTCGTCGGCCATCGCAATCTCGAAGAAACCATCTTCAAGACCAACCTCGAAGCTGCCACCGCAATCGCTCGGCAACTGCGCCTGCGCAATATAGGCGGGATCATCATCATCGACTTCATCGACATGGAAGACGAAGAGCATCAGCGCCAGGTGCTACGCACCCTGGAAAAGCAGCTCGAACGCGACCATGCGAAAACCAACATCATCGGCCTCACCGAGCTGGGCCTGGTGCAGATGACCCGCAAACGCACCCGTGAAAGTCTCGAACAGGTGCTGTGCGAGCCGTGCAGCAGTTGCCAGGGCCGCGGCAAGCTCAAGACGCCGGAGACTATCTGTTACGAGATTTTCCGGGAAATTCTTCGCGAGGCGCGGGCCTACCAGGCCGAAGGCTATAGAGTGCTCGCCAACCAAAAGGTGGTGGACCGCCTGCTGGACGAAGAATCGGGGAATGTCGCCGAACTCGAAGCCTTTATCGGGCGAACCATTCGTTTCCAGGTGGAGTCCATGTATTCCCAGGAACAATACGATGTGGTGCTGCTCTGACTCGCTCTGATTTCACGCTGGTTTCTTTTGTGCTGGCAAACCCGGTACGTCGGGCCATAGTTATGGGACGACTCGGGGGGCCACTGGCATGGAGCGTCTGATCCGCGTTCTTGCTGCACTGACCCGCTGGGGCCTGGGTGCCTGTGCGTTGCTGGCGGTGCTGGTTGCACTCTATGTCAGCCTCGGCCGCGAGCTGATTCCGCTGGTTGCCGAATACCGCAGTGAAGCCGAGGGCAAGGCCGAGGCCGCCCTCGGCATGCCCGTGCACATTGGCGCGCTGGAAGGGCGCTGGAGTGGTCTGGCGCCGATTCTGGTGGTGCATGACGTCCAAGTGGGTGAGGGCAACTCGGCCCTGCGTCTGGATGCAGTGAAGGTGGTGCCCGACCTGTGGTCCAGCCTGACCCGGCGTGAGTTGCGCCTTGCCCGTGTCGAACTCGGCGGCCTGCAACTGAACCTGCATGAAAACGAAGACGGTCGCTGGTCGCTCAAGGGCCTGCCGGTCCAGGACGACGCGCCGCTCGACGTCGAGCAACTGCTGCAGCGCATGCAGATGGTCTCGAAAATCTCGGTGCTCGACAGCCAGGTAACGCTGGAACCCATCGATCACGACCCCATGACCCTGACCTATGTCGGCCTCAGCCTGCAGACCGGCAGTGTGCGCCAACGTCTTGATGCCCGCATGACCTTGCCGGATGGTCAGCCGATGGCGCTGCGTCTGGATAGCCGCGTCCGTCCGGCGAAATGGCGCGAAGGTGAAGTCGATGCCTACCTGAGCCTGCCGCAGAGCGACTGGGCCAAGTGGTTGCCGGCCCGCCTGCTCGGCCAGTGGCAGGCGCCCGAAGTGCGTGCCGGTGGTGAGCTGTGGATCGGCTGGGGCAAAGGGCAGTTGCAGAGCGCAACGCTGCGCCTGAACGCCCCTCAAGTGCGCGCGGCTTACGCAGAACGCAAGCCGGTCACCGTGGAAAACCTGGCACTCAATGCCTGGCTGCGCCGCAGCGAACAAGGCGTGAAGGTGACCGTCGATTCCCTGGCCATGAACCTCGGCAAGACGCGTTGGGAATCCCATCTGCAAATCAACCAGACCGCCGCGGGTGCGGACGGTGAGTTGTGGGAAATCCAGGCCGACCGTCTTGACCTCACTCCACTCACGCCAGTGATTCAGGCCCTCGGCCCGTTGCCGGCCGCCGGCATGGCGGTGGTCGACGGGCTGAAAGTGACGGGTGGCCTGCGCAATGTTCGCCTGGAAGTCCGCCCTGAAGCCGAGGGCGATCGCCGCTTCAGCTTCGCCGCAAACCTCGACCGCGTCGGCTTCGACGCCTACCACGGCGCGCCGGCGGCGGGGAATGTCAGCGGCAGCATCAGTGGTGACCTCGGCCACGGCGAACTGCGCCTGGATACCGATAAATTCATGCTGCATCTGGTGCCGATCTTCGCCGACCCCTGGCACTACCTCAAAGCCAATGCCCTGCTGACCTGGAAGCTCGACAAGGAAAGCTTCACCCTGATCGCGCCCTATCTCAAGGTGCTCGGCGAAGAAGGCAAGATTGCTGGCGATTTCCTGATTCGGCTGTTTTTCGAAGAAGCCAGTGAAGACTACATGGACTTGCGGGTCGGTCTGGTCGATGGCGACGGTCGCTACACGCCCAAATACCTGCCGGAAGTCCTCAGCCCGTCGGTGGACCACTGGCTGCGCACGGCGATCCTCAAGGGCGCCGTGGACGAAGGCTATTTCCAGTACCAAGGCTCGTTGAGCCACGGTGCGCCTGACCATTCGCGCAATATCAGCCTGTTCTTCAAGGTGCGCGACGCCACCCTGGACTTCCAGCCCGGCTGGCCGCAGGTCAGCAAGGTGGACGGTGATGTGTTCATCGATGACCACGGTGTGCGGATCAAGGCCAGCGCCGGACAACTGCTCGACACCCGGGTGAGCAATGTCGTGGTCGACATCCCCCATGTGGCGGAGGGTGAACACAGCCACCTGTACCTGGATGGCGATTTCGACGGCGGCCTGGGCGATGGCGTGAAGATTCTCCAGGAGGCGCCTATCGGCACCGGCGCGACGTTCGCCGGCTGGGAAGGCGAGGGTGACCTGAAAGGCTCCGTCAAACTCGACATTCCGCTGACCCACGATGTGGCGCCGAAGGTGGTCGTGGACTTCCGCACCGATAAAGCCCGCCTGAAACTTGCCGAGCCAGCCCTTGAACTGACCCAGCTCAAGGGTGATTTCCGCTTCGACCTGGACGCCGGCTTGAGCGGCAAGAACATCACCGCCAAGGCGTTCGACAAGCCGATCACCGCGCAGATTTTCGCCGAGGGCAAGCCCGGGCAACTGCAGACCCGTATCACCGCCAAGGGGCAGATTGCCCTGAAGTCGCTGACCGACTGGCTGAAGTTCAGCCAGCCTCTGCCGCTTTCCGGTGAGTTGCCCTATCAGTTGCAGGTGTCGCTGGGCAGTCGCGATAACCTGTTGAGCGTCGATTCGAACCTCAAGGGCCTGACCATCGACCTGCCAGCGCCGTTCGGCAAGGCCGCCAACGACACCCGTGACAGCCAGTTCCGCATGACCCTGCAAGGCCCGGAGCAGCGCTTTGATGCGACCTACACCGATCTGGCCAACATGGTCTACGCGGCGCCTGCCGGGAAACTGGACCAGGGGCGCGGCGAGTTGGCGCTGGGGGCCGGTAACAGCCAGTTGCCGACTGCTCAGGGACTGCGGATCAAAGGCACGGTCAGTGAAGTGGATGTCGAGGCCTGGCAAAAGCAACTGGCCAGCCTGGCCGGCGATGATCCGGGCACCAGTGCGCGGCAGTTTCTGCGGGGTGTGGACCTGAGCATCGGCAAGCTCAAGGTCTATAGCTTCGATCTCAACCAGGCCGTGGTGCGCCTGGACCGCAACAGCGACAACTGGGCGCTGCGCCTGGACAGCAAGGAAGTCATCGGCAATGCGCGGGTTCCCGATGCCAAGGCCGCGCCGATCGCCGTCAACCTGCAAACCCTGCACTTGCCTGCCGCCGACCCGGCCGAAGAGACCGCGCCGGATGCCCCGGACCCGCTGGCAACAGTGGACCCGCGCAAGATCCCGGCCCTGGATCTGAGCATCGCCAAGCTGTTCCGGGGTGACGATCTGCTGGGCAGTTGGTCGCTCAAGCTGCGCCCCACCAGCAAAGGCGTGGCAATCAACGATCTCGATCTGAACCTCAAGGGCCTGATGGTCGATGGTTCTGCGGGCTGGGAAGGCGTCCCGGGCGCCAGCAGCAGTTGGTACAAAGGCCGCCTGGAAGGTGCCGACCTGGGCGATGTGCTCAAGGCCTGGGACTTTGCCCCAACGGTCACCAGCCGCGACTTCCATATGGATGTCGACGGGCGCTGGCAAGGTTCGCCGGCCTGGGTCAGCCTCAAGCGGTTCTCCGGCAGCATGGATGCGAGCCTGCGTAACGGCCAGTTCGTCGAAGTCGATGCCAGTGCCCAGGCGCTGCGGGTGTTTGGTTTGCTCAACTTCAACTCGATCGGCCGGCGTTTGCGCCTGGACTTCTCCGACCTGCTCGGCAAGGGGCTGAGCTATGACCGGGTCAAGGGTGTGCTGGTGGCCAGCGAAGGCGTGTACGTCACCCGCAGCCCCATTGCCATGACCGGCCCGTCCAGCAACTTCGAGCTGGAGGGCACGCTGGATATGGTTCGCGACCGCATTGATGCCAACCTCATGGTGACCCTGCCGGTGACCAACAATCTGCCGCTGGCCGCGTTGATCGTCGGGGCGCCGGCCATTGGTGGCGCGCTGTTTCTGGTGGATCGGTTGCTGGGTGACCGGGTCGCGCGTTATGCCAGCGTCCACTATCGGGTCGAAGGTCCGGTGAAAGAGCCTAAAATGACCTTCGTCAAACCCTTTGAAAAATCCAATTAAGGCCCGGACATGACCTTCGCCGTCATTCAGATGATCAGTCAGGACGATATCGCCGCCAACTTGGCCCGCGCTCGCGCTCTGTTGGAACAGGCCGCTGCCGGTGGTGCGCGGCTCGCGGTGCTGCCGGAAAACTTCGCCGCCATGGGCCGCCGCGACAGCGCGGCGATCGGCCGGGCCGAAGCGCGGGGCGAAGGACCGATCCTGCCGTGGTTGAAACAGACCGCCCGCGACCTCAGGTTATGGGTTGTGGCGGGCACCTTGCCGCTGCCGCCCGTCGACCAGCCCGAGGCCAAAGCCCATGCCTGCTCCCTGCTGGTGGACGAGCACGGCGAGCTGGTTGCCCGCTACGACAAGCTTCATCTGTTCGATGTGGATGTGGCCGACAACCGTGGCCGCTATCGTGAGTCGGACGACTACGCCCATGGCGCGCACGTGGTGGTGACAGATACGCCGGTCGGCAAAGTGGGCCTGAGCGTTTGTTACGACCTGCGTTTTCCCGAGCTTTACAGCGCGCTGCGCGAGGCGGGTGCGGAACTGATTACTGCGCCGGCGGCGTTCACCGCGGTTACCGGCGCGGCGCACTGGGAAGTGCTGATCCGGGCGCGAGCGATCGAAACCCAGTGTTATGTGCTGGCCGCCGCCCAGGGAGGCGTCCATCCAGGCCCGCGTGAAACCCACGGACAGGCGGCGATCGTCGATCCTTGGGGGCGAATCCTCGCCGAACAGGCCCGCGGTGAAGCGGTGCTGCTGGCGACACGCGACAGTATTGAACAAGCGTCCATCAGGGCGCGGATGCCGGTGGCCTCGCACCGGCGCTTTTTCTCGCGGGACGCAGTGCGGCCCGCGTACCTCTCGGAGTGACTATGAGCGAGTTGTTAACACGCGTCAGCGAGCAACTGCTGGCCCCCGGCGACCTGACCCTCGACAGCCTGCAATCGGTGCTGGGCGAGTTGGCCGGGCCAGGTATCGACGCCGCCGACCTGTACTTCCAGGGCCAGATTTCGGAGTCCTGGGCGCTGGAAGACGGCATCGTCAAGGAAGGCAGCTTCAACCTCGACCAGGGTGTGGGCGTACGTGCTCAGTCCGGGGAGAAAACCGGTTTTGCCTACAGCAACGCAATCAATCTTGAAGCCCTGACCTCCGCCGCCCGCGCCGCTCGCTCGATTTCCCGGGCCGGGCAGAATGGCACGGTCCAGGCCTTCAAGAGCCAAGACGTCACCGCGCTCTACGCGCCGGACAATCCGCTCGAAGTAATGAGCCGGGCAGAGAAAGTCGAGCTGCTCAAGCGCGTCGACGCCGCCACGCGTGCGCTGGACCCGCGTATTCAACAGGTCAGCGTGAGTATGGCCGGGGTCTGGGAGCGCATCCTGATCGCCGCCGCTGACGGCAGCCTCGCTGCGGACATTCGCCCGTTGGTGCGTTTCAACGTCAGCGTCATCGTCGAACAGAATGGTCGTCGCGAGCGCGGTGGCCACGGTGGTGGCGGTCGCACCGATTACCGCTATTTCACCGACGATCGGGTCATGGGCTTCGCCCGCGAAGCGCTGCGCCAGGCGCTGGTCAATCTGGAAGCCGTCCCGGCGCCAGCAGGCACCTTGCCTGTGGTGCTGGGCTCGGGCTGGTCCGGCGTGCTGCTGCACGAAGCGGTCGGCCATGGCCTGGAAGGCGACTTCAACCGCAAGGGCAGCTCGGCCTACAGCGGCCGGCTGGGCGAGATGGTCGCGTCGAGCCTCTGCACCATCGTTGACGACGGCACCCTGGAAGGGCGCCGCGGTTCGCTGAGCGTCGATGACGAAGGCGTCCCGACCGAATGCACCACGCTGATCGAGAACGGCAAGCTGGTCGGCTACATGCAGGACAAGCTCAACGCCCGTCTGATGGGCATGGCAGTGACCGGCAACGGCCGGCGCGAATCCTACGCCCATCTGCCGATGCCGCGCATGACCAACACCTACATGCGCGCCGGCGAGAGTGACCCGGCGGAGATCATCGCTTCGGTCAAGCGCGGCCTGTACTGCGCCAACCTCGGCGGTGGCCAGGTGGATATCACCAGTGGCAAGTTCGTGTTCTCCACCAGCGAGGCCTACCTGATCGAAGACGGCAAGATCACCACGCCGGTCAAGGGGGCGACGCTGATCGGCAACGGGCCGGAAGCGATGAGCCGGGTGTCGATGGTCGGCACCGACCTGTCGTTGGACAGTGGCGTAGGAACGTGTGGGAAAGATGGTCAGTCGGTGCCGGTTGGCGTGGGCCAGCCGACCCTGAAGATCGATGCGATCACCGTGGGTGGCACGGGGGCATAAAGATGAAACCGGGCGGGCAGGGCGCCTGCCCGGTGGCGGAACTCAGCGCAGGCCGCGCTGAACTTCGTCGAGTTCGCGAATGTACTTGAAGATCTTGCGCGAGGCGGATGGCGCCTTGTTCGTCTTCTGCTCGTGCTGGGCCTGGCGGATGAACGAACGCAGTTGCTGGCGATCGGCTTCCGGGAACTCCTGGACGAATTTTTCCAGGACCTCGTCGGTGCCCTCGATCAGCCGGTCACGCCAGCGCTCGAGGTTGTGGAAGCGCTCGTTGTACTGGCGGGTGGAGGCGTCGAGCTGCTCAAGCAGTGCGTTGATGGCATCGATGTCCTGGTCACGCATCAGCTTGCCGATGAACGACCGGTGGCGCCTCTTGGCCTCGTTTGCCGTGTGCTTCTTGTGCTCTTCGAGAGCCCTGCGCAATTCATCGGTCAAAGGCAGTTTGGCCAGGGTGTCGGGCTTGAGCGTGGTGAGGCGCTCGCCCATATCGACCAGCGCCTGCATCTCGCGCTTGATCTGGGTTTTGCTTTTTTCGCCTTCGTCGAAGGCATCGTAAGAATCAACCATGGGGGGCAGTCCGCTGAGAAACGCCGCCATGATAACCAGTCGGGGGCCGCTTGTCCGGCCCGGTCGCTCGATGACCCTCGCCGAACGCCGTATTTGAGTGGAGAAAACCATGAGTGCAGTCCAGAGCGTAGGTCCGCAAGCCCTGCCGGCCTTGCAGGAGCAGGTCGAGCAGATCATCGCCGAAGCGAAGCGCCAGGGCGCCAGTGCCTGTGAAGTGGCGGTATCGCTGGAGCAGGGGCTATCGACCTCGGTACGTCAGCGTGAAGTGGAAACGGTGGAATTCAACCGTGACCAGGGTTTCGGCATCACCCTCTACGTCGGCCAGCGCAAAGGCTCGGCCAGCACCTCGGCCAGCGGCAGCGAGGCGATTCGCGAGACGGTCGCCGCAGCCTTGGCCATCGCCAAACACACTTCTGAAGATGATTGCTCGGGGCTGGCCGATCCGGCGCTGATGGCCCGCGATCTCCAGGACTTCGACCTCTATCACGCCTGGGATATCACCCCCGAGCAGGCCATCGAAAAGGCGCTGGCCTGCGAGGCCGCCGCCTTCGACGCCGATGCGCGAATCAAGAACGCTGATGGCACCACCCTCAATACCCATCAGGGTTGCCGGGTCTACGGCAACAGCCACGGTTTCATCGGCGGTTACGCCTCGACCCGCCACAGCCTGAGTTGCGTGATGATCGCCGAAGGCGACGGGCAGATGCAGCGTGACTACTGGTACGACGTCAATCGCCAGGGCGAATTGCTCGCCGATCCACGCAGCATCGGTCAGCGTGCGGCCCAGCGCGCGGCCAGCCGCCTGGGTGCGCGACCGGTACCGACTTGCGAAGTGCCGGTGCTGTTCTCCGCAGAACTGGCCGGTGGTCTGTTCGGCAGCTTCCTCTCGGCGATTTCTGGCGGCAACCTTTACCGCAAGTCGTCGTTCCTCGAAGGTACCCTCGGCCAGCAGTTGTTCCCGAGCTGGTTGACCCTCGACGAGCGTCCGCACCTGCCTCGCGCACTGGGCAGCGCCGCGTTCGACGGTGACGGCCTGGCGACCTACGCCAAACCGTTCGTCGAAAATGGCCAGTTGGTTTCCTACGTGCTCGGCACCTATTCAGGTCGCAAACTGGGCCTGCCCAGCACCGCCAACGCGGGCGGCGTGCACAACCTGTTCGTCACCCACGGCGTCGAGGACCAGGCCGCCCTGATCCGCCGCATGGGTCGCGGGTTGCTGGTAACCGAGTTGATGGGGCATGGCCTGAACATGGTGACCGGTGATTATTCCCGTGGTGCAGCGGGTTACTGGGTGGAAAACGGCGAGATTCAGTTCGCCGTTCAAGAGGTGACGATCGCCGGCAATATGAAAGACATGTTCCAGCAGATTGTCGCCATCGGCAATGATCTTGAAACCCGTAGCAACATCCACACCGGCTCGATTCTGATCGAGCGCATGACTGTCGCGGGAAGCTGATTTTACTCACACGGTCTGTTCACCAACGGTGATTCTGAAAGCCCGGCCTCTGCGCCGGGTTTTTTGTTTCTGCAGAAACGCGCTTGAACTGATTCTATTTATCAATTAATAATGAATATCATTACGATGGTGATGATATTCATGAAATCCGTCCTCCACGAATTGCCCTACCTCGAAAACTGGCGCTGGCTGAGCCGGCGTATCCGCTGTGCGCTCGAGCCCGACGAGCCGCGCGTGATCGAACACTATCTGGCTGAAGGTCGCTATCTGGTCTGTTGTACCGATACCTCGGCTTGGACCGTGGCCCTCACTTCTTTCCGTCTTCTGCTCGATACCGCCTGCGACCGCATGTTGCCGTGGCATTGGCGCTGCCTGTGTCTCGACCAGGCGTGGCGACCGCTGCTGCAACTGCGCAAGCTCGATGGCGGCGAGCACGGCCAGCGTTGGCAGCCGCTGGCCCTGCAACTGGCGAATTGCACGCTGTTGCCTTCGATTTCTTCCGCTGAACTGATGCAAGGACTTGATGATGAGTAATACCCGTATCGAGCGTGACAGCATGGGTGAACTGCAGGTGCCGGCCGAGGCCCTGTACGGCGCCCAGACCCAGCGCGCGGTCAACAACTTCCCGATCAGCCAGCAACGCATGCCGGCGCAGTTCATTCGCGCACTACTGCTGGCCAAGGCCGCGGCAGCCAAGGCCAACATCCAGCTCGAGCAAGTGAGCCGGGAGCAGGGCGAGGCGATCGTCGCGGCGGTCGAGCAATTGCTCGCCGACGACTTCATGCAGCACTTCCCGGTGGATGTGTTCCAGACCGGTTCCGGCACCAGCTCCAACATGAACGCCAACGAAGTGATCGCGACCATCGCCAGCCGCGTGCTGGGCGACACGGTCAACCCGAACGATCACGTCAACTGCGGCCAGAGCAGCAACGACATCATCCCGACCACCATCCACGTCAGTGCCGCGCTGGCGTTGCACGAGCAACTGCTGCCGGCGCTGAACCATCTGGTCAAGGTAATCGAGGCCAAGGCCGAGCAGGTTCATCCGTTCGTCAAGACCGGCCGTACTCACCTGATGGACGCCATGCCGGTGCGCATGAGCCAGGTGCTCGGCGGCTGGGCGCAGCAGATCAAGGCCAGCATCGGCCATCTGCAGGATGTTTTGCCGAGCCTGCAGGCCCTGGCGCAAGGCGGTACGGCTGTCGGCACCGGGATCAACGCGCACCCCGAGTTCTCCGGCCTGTTCGCCAAGCAACTGAGCGGCTTGACCCAGGTCGAGTTCGTGTCAGGTGAAAACCTGTTCGCCCTGATCGGCTCCCAGGACACCGCGGTGGCGGCGTCCGGTCAGCTCAAGGTCACTGCGGTGGCGCTGATGAAGATCGCCAACGACCTGCGCTGGATGAACTCCGGTCCGCTGGCCGGCCTCGGCGAGATCGAGCTGGAAGGTCTGCAGCCGGGCTCTTCGATCATGCCGGGCAAGGTCAATCCGGTGATTCCGGAAGCCACGGCGATGGTCGCCGCCCAGGTCATCGGCAACGACGCCACCATCGCTGTTGCCGGTCAGTCCGGCAACTTCGAGCTGAACGTGATGCTGCCGGTCATTGCCCTGAACCTGCTCAGCAGCATCGAGCTGATGGCCAATGCCAGCCGCCTGCTGGCTGACAAGGCGATCGCCACCTTCAAGGTCAACGAGCCCAAGCTCAAGGAAGCGCTGTCGCGCAACCCGATCCTGGTCACCGCGCTGAACCCGATCATCGGTTACCAGAAGGCCGCTGAAATCGCCAAGACCGCTTACAAACAAGGGCGTCCGGTCATTGACGTCGCGCTGGAACATACCGAGCTGTCGCGTACCCAGTTGGAAGTCCTGCTGGATCCGGAAAAGCTCACCGCCGGCGGCATCTGACGCCGTTCACTGCTTTGGAGGTTTGCCATGCAGCATTGGAAACGCACCACGGAAATCGCCAACCGCCTGTTCAATCAGGGCGATCTGGTCGATGCCCGCGAGCTGTACTTGCAGGCCCTGGCCCTGGCCCAGGTGCTCTTCGAACGCTGGCATGACGCCGACGAAGCAGTGGCCGCCTGTGTGATCTCGCATCACAACCTGGCAGACCTTCATCTGCGTCTGAAGCAGCCGCAGGAAAGCGCCGAGTATCTCTGTGCGATCCATCAGCGGCTGCTGGGCGCCAGCCAGGACATGCGCCTGTCGCAGAGCCTGCGCGAAGCTGCCCTGCGCCAGAGCGGAAAGACCTACACCGAACTGCTGAGTTTCATCAGCGAATACGGCCAGTATCCGCGCACCGAGCGCCTGCTTTATCGGCAGGAACCGCAGCCCGGCGTGCTGGCTGGTCAGGACCCCGTGACCCCACGAGCCTTCCAACAAGGAATTCACTAAATGCCTTACACCTTGCCTGCATTGCCTTACGCCTACGATGCGCTGGAACCGCACATCGACACCCAGACCATGCAGATCCACCACACCAAGCACCATCAGACCTACATCAACAACCTCAACGCCGCGGTTGATGGCACGGAGTGGGCTGAGTGGCCGGTGGAAAAACTGGTGGCTGCGGTCAAGCAACTGCCGCAAAACCTGCAGGCGGCGGTCATCAACCAGGGTGGCGGGCATGCCAACCATTCGCTGTTCTGGACGGTGATGTCGCCGACCGGTGGCGGCGTGCCACAAGACAGCGTGGCCAAGGCCATCGATGAGCAGCTAGGTGGTTTTGATGCCTTCAAGGATGCGTTCACCAAGGCGGCGCTGACCCGCTTCGGCAGCGGCTGGGCGTGGTTGAGCGTGACCCCCGAGAAGAAACTGGTCGTGGAAAGCAGCGGCAACCAGGACAGCCCGCTGATGAACGGCAATACGCCGATCCTCGGCCTGGACGTCTGGGAGCACGCCTACTACCTGCTGTACCAGAACCGTCGTCCGGAATACATCAACGCCTTTTACAACGTGGTCGACTGGGCCGAAGTTGAACGGCGTTACGTTGCTGCCCTGGCGTGAGTGACAGACGGATGCGTTCGGATGTCTTGTCCATAGGCAGTGTGCGCTTGTTCCGTCTGGCACTGGGTACCTTGCTGCTGTTGGTCGGCACGGCGTTGCTGGTCGTCAAAGGCATTGCCTGGCTCGATCTGGAGCCGCGCATGTTGCGGGCGCTGGAAGGCGGAGCGCTGTGTGCATTGGGCACGGCGCTTGGCGCGGTACCGGTGCTGGTGATTCGCAATATGCCCGTGGCGCTGGCCGATACCCTTCTGGGGTTCGGTGCTGGCGTCATGCTGGCTGCCACAGCGTTCTCGCTGATCATTCCGGGGCTCGACGCTGCTCAGGCGGTAGGCTTCGGCAAGTGGGGCGCGGGTGGTCTGATCAGTTTCGGGCTGCTGTTCGGCGCGTTGTGCCTGTACCTCGTTGATCTCAAGGTTTCCGGGGTCTCGCCTGATGCGCTGGTTGCGTCGAGTACTCAGCCGGTGGTGCCTGCGCGGATCTGGGTGTTCGTGATCGCGATCATTGCCCACAACATTCCGGAAGGCATGGCCATCGGCGTTTCTGCTGGCGGCGGCATGCCGGATGCGGACAGCCTGGCGATGGGCATTGCCCTGCAGGACGTGCCGGAAGGCCTGGTGATTGCGTTGGTGCTGGCGGGAGCCGGGATGGCGCGATTCAAGGCGTTCCTGATCGGTGCGGCATCCGGGCTGGTGGAGCCGGCGGCGGCACTGTTGTGCGCCTGGCTGGTGAAAGTGGCTGAACTGCTGCTACCGCTGGGCCTGGCCTTTGCGGCCGGGGCCATGTTGTTGGTAGTGACCCAGGAGATCATTCCCGAGTCACGGGCCAACGGGCATCATCGCCTGGCCAGTCTGGGGCTGTGTATCGGCTTCTGCCTGATGATGGTGATGGATACCGCGCTGTCCTGACAGCGCGGTTTACTCGCCTTCGTCGAACCGGTTGTTGATCAACTCGATCAGCGCGCCCAGCGCCGTTTCGCCATCTTCCCCTTCGGTGAGCAAATGCACCTTGGTGCCTTTGCCCGCCGCCAGCATCATGACCGCCATGATGCTCTTGCCATCGACCAGCTTGTCGGGGGCGCGCCCAATCTTCACGGTTGAGGAATACTTGCCCGCCACGCCAACGAACTTGGCTGCTGCACGGGCATGCAGCCCCAGCTTGTTGATGATCTCGATTTCGGTTGCGGGCATCGCGGGAGGGATCCTGTGGACTAGAGGTCGCGGTGGCGGACCTGAACGTTCTTCAATATGGGTTGCAGCAACTGCCCCAGTCGTTCGGTCAGGTAGACCGAGCGATGGTGGCCGCCAGTGCAGCCAATGGCAATGGTGACATAGGCGCGATTGCTGGCGGCGAAGCGGGGCAGCCATTTGAGCAGGTAGGAGGAGATGTCCTGAAACATTTCCTCCACATCCGGCTGCGCAGCCAGATAGTCGATGACTGGCTGATCCTGCCCGGAGTGCTCGCGCAGTTCGGGTTTCCAATAAGGGTTCGGCAGGCAGCGAACGTCGAACACCACGTCGGCATCGACCGGCATGCCGCGCTTGAAGCCAAAGGACTCGACCAGGAACGCGGTGCCCGGCTCAGGTTGGTTGAGCAGGCGAAGCTTGATCGAGTCACGCAGTTGATAGAGGTTGAGGCTGGTGGTGTCGATCTTCAGGTCGGCGAGATCGGCAATCGGGCTCAGCAACTCGCTTTCGACCCGGATTGCCTCGGCCAGCGAGCGGTCCTGGTTGGTCAGCGGGTGGCGTCGACGGGTCTCCGAAAAACGCTTGAGCAGGGTTTCTTCATCGGCGTCGAGATACAGCACATCGCACTGGATATGGCGCGCACGCGCGTCGTCCAGCAGTTCCGGAAAGCGTGTCAGGTGGCTCGGCAGGTTGCGCGCGTCGATGGACACCGCGACTCGCGGCTGCAGCAATTCGGTATTGATCAGGGCGCTTTCCGCCAACTGCGGAAGCAGGCCGGCGGGGAGGTTGTCGATGCAGTAGAAGCCGTTGTCCTCAAGAACGTCGAGGGCGGTGCTCTTGCCCGAGCCGGATCGGCCGCTGACGATGACGAGGCGCATGCTCAGGGCTCGTTCTGCACGTCCAGGACGACCTGGTACAGGGCGGTACTGCTGTTGGCCGCACGAAGCCGGTCGCGGACATCCTTGCGATCGAGCATGCTGGCAATCTGGCGCAACAGTTCAAGGTGGGCGTCGGTGGCAGCCTCGGGCACCAGCAGAACGAACAGCAGGTCTACCGGGGCGCCATCGATGGCGTCGAAATCTATGGGGGCATCCAGGTGAAGCAATGCGCTGACAGGGCTTGCACAGCCCTTGAGGCGGCAATGGGGAATGGCGATGCCATTGCCAAATCCTGTCGACCCGAGTTTTTCTCGGGCAATCAGGGCTTCATAAACGGTCTGGCCGTCCAGATCAGGAACTTCTTTCCCGATCAGGTTGCCGATCTGTTCAAGTGCGCGCTTTTTACTGCCACCCGGCACGTTCACGAGGGAACGGCCGGGGGTCAGGATGGATTCAAGTCGGATCATGGATGAGGGGGATCAGCGTGCAGCCGTACCTTGCAGCAGGCTTTGCTGTTTTTCCTTGTGTTTTTTCAGTTGACGGTCGAGCTTGTCGGCCAAGGAGTCGATCGCGGCATACATGTCTGCATCTTCGGCGTTTGCTACCACTTCACCACCGGGAATCTGCAGGGTGGCCTCCACTTTCTGCTGGAGTTTCTCGACCTTCATGATCACCTGCACATTGGTGATCTTGTCGAAATGACTTGCTACACGCTTGAGCTTCTGCTCGACATAGTCGCGCAGCGGCGGAGTGACTTCTACATGATGTCCACTGATGTTGACTTGCATACTGCTTCTCCTTTGTTGCCGTGCATAAAGAGGCAGGTGTTGCGCCTGCCACTGAATTGCGATGGCACACCTCAGGGAAGGTCACATCAATCGCTTGCGCTCACTCGACGGTGCGATGCCGAGGGATTCGCGGTACTTGGCGACGGTGCGACGTGCTACCTGGATGCCTTGTGCCTCCAGTAAACCAGCGATCTTGCTGTCACTCAATGGCTTTTTCTGATTTTCCGCGGCAACCAGTTTTTTGATGATTGCGCGGATCGCTGTGGACGAGCATTCACCGCCTTCGGAGGTGCTGACGTGGCTGGAGAAAAAGTACTTCAGCTCATAGATTCCGCGGGGCGTGTGCATGTATTTCTGCGTGGTGACCCGGGAAATCGTCGATTCGTGCATGCCCACTGCTTCAGCGATGTCGTGCAGTACCAGCGGTTTCATCGCCTCGTCGCCATGGTCGAGGAAGCCGCGCTGGTGTTCGACGATCTGGGTCGCCACCTTCATCAGCGTCTCGTTGCGGCTTTGCAGGCTTTTGATGAACCAGCGGGCTTCTTGCAGCTGGTTGCGCATGAAGGTGTTGTCGGCGCTGGTGTCGGCGCGGCGTACGAAGCCGGCATATTGCGGGTTGACCCTCAGGCGCGGTACCGCTTCCTGGTTCAGCTCCACCAGCCAGCGATCGCTGTCCTTGCGCACGATCACGTCGGGAACCACGTATTCGGGTTCGCTCGACTCGATCTGCGAGCCAGGGCGTGGATTCAGGCTCTGGACCAGTTCGATCACCTGGCGCAGCTCGTCTTCCTTGAGCTTCATGCGGCGCATCAACTGGCTGTAGTCGCGGCTGCCGAGCAGGTCGATGTAATCGCTGACCAGCCGCTTGGCCTCGGCCATCCACGGTGTGTTGGCGGGCAGTTGGCGCAATTGCAGCAACAGGCATTCGCCCAGGTTGCGTGCGCCGATACCGGCGGGTTCGAACTGCTGGATGCGGTGCAGGACGGCTTCGATCTCGTCCAGTTCGATATCCAGTTCAGGGTCGAAGGATTCGCAGACTTCTTCCAGCGTCTCGTCGAGGTAGCCCTGGTTGTTGATGCAGTCGATCAGGGTTACAGCGATCAGTCGGTCGGTGTCCGACATCGGTGCCAGGTTCAACTGCCAGAGCAGGTGGCTTTGCAGGCTCTCGCCGGCCGATGTGCGGGTGGTGAAGTCCCACTCGTCATCGTCGTTGCTGGGCAGGCTGCTGGCGCTGGTCTGGTAGATGTCTTCCCAGGCGGTATCGACCGGAAGTTCGTTGGGGATGCGCTCGTTCCATTCGCCTTCTTCGAGGTTTTCCACAGTCGGCGCGGATTGCTCGAAGCTGCTCTCCTGGGACTCGGCAACAGGCTTGGACTCGGCGTTGTCGGCCATCGGGTCGCTGTTGTCGAAGTCTTCGCCTTCTTCCTGGCGCTCGAGCATCGGGTTGGACTCCAGGGCTTCCTGGATTTCCTGCTGCAGATCCAGTGTGGAGAGCTGGAGCAAACGGATAGCCTGTTGCAACTGCGGGGTCATCGTCAGTTGCTGGCCCATTCTTAGGACGAGCGATGGTTTCATGGCTGGGGCTTAACACCTTATTCGCCGGCGCGCATGCGCCATCAACTACAGGGGCGCGCGGGCGCCAATTCTAAGCAAGATATATGCCTGAAACTGTAGCGTTTGCCTAGAGCGCTGTAACAATTAAGCCGCAATCGTGGCTGAATCGCAGCGCTCGGACCACTCCGATACGCGAGCCTACAGACGGAACTCGTGGCCCAGGTACACCTCTTTGACGAGCTGGTTGGCCAGGATGGTTTCCGAGTCGCCTTCGGCGATCAGTTGGCCATCGTTGACGATGTAAGCGGTTTCACAGATATCCAGCGTTTCACGGACGTTGTGGTCAGTGATCAGAACGCCAATGCCCTTGGCTTTCAGGTGGTGGATGATCTGCTTGATGTCGCCGACCGAGATCGGGTCGACACCGGCGAAGGGTTCATCGAGCAGGATGAACTTCGGTGCGGTAGCCAGGGCGCGGGCGATTTCCACGCGACGACGCTCGCCGCCGGACAGGCTCATGCCGAGGTTGTCGCGGATGTGGCTTATGTGGAATTCCTGCAGCAGGCTTTCCAGCTCCTTGCGGCGCCCTTCGCGATCCAGTTCCTTGCGGGTCTCCAGGATCGCCATGATGTTGTCGGCCACCGACAGCTTGCGGAAGATCGAGGCTTCCTGGGGCAGGTAGCCGATGCCGGCGCGTGCGCGGCCGTGCATTGGCTGGTGGCTGACGTCCAGATCGTCGATCAGCACGCGGCCCTGATCGGCCTGGACCAGGCCGACGATCATGTAGAAACAGGTGGTCTTGCCGGCGCCGTTAGGGCCGAGCAGGCCGACGATCTGTCCGCTGTCGATCGACAGGCTGACGTCACGCACGACTTGTCGGCTCTTGTAGCTCTTGGCCAGGTGCTGGGCTTTAAGGGTTGCCATTACTCGGCCTTCTTCTTCGGCTGGATCACCATGTCGATACGCGGACGTGGCGTCGAAACCTTGCCGCCGCGACCGGCGGTGGCGACCTGGGTCTTGGTGTTGTAGACGATCTTCTCGCCTTCGGTCGTGTTGCCCGCGTTGACGACCTTGGCCTGGTCAGTCAGCACTACCAGGTCTTTTTGTGCCTGGTACTGGATCTGCTTGGCGTAGCCTTGCATCTTGTCCGGCTTGGCGGCGTCCTGCTGCTGTTCGAAATAGGCCAGGGTGCCCACCGACGTCACCACATCGATGTCGCCGTTTGGCGCACGAGTCAGGGTCACGGTGTTGCCTTTGATCATCATCGAACCTTGAGTGATGATCACGTCACCACGGTAGGTGGCGATACCTTGCTTGTCGTCCAGTTGGGCGTCGTCGGCCTGGATGCGAATGGGTTGATCGCGGTCGTTAGGCAGGGCCCAGACACTCGCGCTTCCCAGTGCTGCGCTCAGGCTGAGCAAAAAGGGGAGGGTTTTAACGAGCCTCATACTGTCCTCTTACGTTGGACAGCAGGTCCATCCTGCCGTCTTTCAAATACGCTTTCATTCCCTTGCCCGTAGTCACGCCACCGGCGCCGTCGATTCTAACGTCTTGCTCGGTTTGCGCATATTGCTTCTGCGGGAATACCGTCATGCGGCTGGAGGTAATGATGGTTGTGCGGTTCTGGTCGTCGGTGCGGGCAACCCGAACCGAGTCGATCAATTCGACTTCGGTGCCGTCCGGGTTGACCTCGCCACGAGCACTCTGCACATGCCATGGGTAGGCCGTGCCGCGATACATCTGCAGGTCGGGCGTGGTCAGCAAAGTGACCTCGCTGGCCTTGAGGTGCTCGACCTTGTCTGCGGTCATTTCGTATTGCCGCTTGCCGTCAGGCAGGTACTGCACGCTGTGGGCGTTGATCGCATAGTAGTCGATAGCGCTTTCGTCGACCTGGGCAACGGGCTGGTCGAGGAAGCTCTCCGGGCCGATATTCCAGTAGCCGACCGCTGCGAGCAGCGCGGCCATCACGCTGAACAGCGCGATATTGCGGATTTTCTTGCTGAACATGGCTGGCTCTACAGGTAATGGGCGTTTGCCGCTTCCAGGTTGCCCTGGGCTTGCAGGATCAGTTCGCAGAATTCGCGAGCCGCACCTTCACCGCCGCGGGCCTGGGTAACGCCGTGGGCGTGTTCGCGCACGAATGCGGCGGCATTGGCGACCGCCATGCCCAGGCCGACGCGGCGAATCACCGGCAGGTCGGGCAGATCGTCGCCCAAGTAGGCGACCTCTTCATAGCTTAGGCCGAGCTGGCCGAGAAGTTCGTCCAGCACCACCAGTTTGTCCTCGCGGCCCTGATACAGGTGCGGGATGCCGAGGTTCTTCGCGCGGCGTTCGACCACCGGGGTCTTGCGGCCGCTGATGATCGCGGTGGTCACGCCCGAGTTCATCAGCATCTTGATGCCTTGACCGTCGAGGGTATTGAAGGTCTTGAATTCGCTGCCGTCTTCGAGGAAGTACAGGCGACCATCAGTCAGTACGCCATCCACGTCGAAAACGGCCAGCTTGATGGCCTTGCCACGTTGCAACAGGGTATTCATCACATCACTCCGGCGCGCAGCAGGTCGTGCATGTTCAGGGCTCCGACCGGACGGTCGGCCTTGTCGACCACTACCAGCGCGCTGATCTTGTGGTCTTCCATGATCTTCAGGGCCTCGGCGGCGAGCATGTCGGCGCGGGCGGTCTTGCCGTGGACGGTCATGACCTCTTCGATCAGGGTCTTGTGTACGTCTATATTGCGATCCAGGCTGCGGCGCAGGTCGCCGTCAGTGAAGATTCCGGCCAGGCTGCCATCCGCTTCGGTCACGACGGTCATGCCCAAACCTTTGCGGGACATTTCAAGGAGCGCGTCCTTGAGCAGCGTGCCGCGTTGAACCTCAGGCAGTTCGTCGCCGGCGTGCATCACGTTCTCGACCTTGAGCAGCAGGCGGCGACCCAGCGCGCCACCCGGATGGGAGAAGGCGAAGTCTTCGGCGGTGAAACCGCGGGCCTCGAGCAGGGCGATGGCCAGGGCGTCGCCCAGCACCAGCGCCGCGGTGGTCGAGGAGGTTGGCGCCAGGTTGAGTGGGCAGGCTTCCTGGGCGACGCGGGCGTCGAGGTTGACCTCGGCGGCCTTGGCCAATGGCGATTCAGGGTTGCCGGTGAGGCTGATGAGCTTGATGCCCAGGCGCTTGATCAACGGCAACAGGGTAACGATTTCGGCGGTGGAGCCGGAATTGGACAGCGCCAGGATGATGTCGTCCCGGGTGATCATGCCCATGTCGCCGTGGCTCGCCTCGGCGGGGTGGACGAAAAATGCCGTGGTCCCGGTACTGGCCAGGGTCGCGGCAATCTTGTTGCCGATGTGGCCGGATTTGCCCATGCCCACCACCACAACGCGGCCCTTGCTCCCCAGGATCAGTTCGCAAGCCTTCACGAAGTCGGCGTCGATATGGGCCAGCAGGCCTTCTACCGCTTCGATTTCGTAGCGGATGGTGCGCTGTGCGGATTGGATCAGGTCGGTGGATTGGCTCATGTCGGAAATCGGGTTGCCTGATGAAAAGGCCGGGATTATAGCGGGAATGCACGAAAGCCTCACCTGCGGATTACCCGGCGTACGCCTGTTTGAGCGATTTGTCGCGTGCAGGTTCCACACCAGAATGGCGCGTGATGGCCTGTACAGGGCCTGAACAGGCATCGCGATGGCCTTGGGAAGGGCCTGCCAGCGATGCTATAGTTCGCCACCAGTTCGGCCCGCTCGATACTTGCGTGCCTCCATGAAGGAGGCGTGCGTCTGAGTGACGTGGCTGCATCGCAAGGAGTCTAGATGAGCGTTGATAACGCCTACGCGGTCGAGTTGAAGGGTGTGACCTTCAAACGCGGCTCGCGCAGCATCTTCAATAATGTCGACATACGCATTCCCAAGGGCAAGGTCACCGGAATCATGGGGCCTTCGGGGTGTGGCAAGACCACGCTGCTGCGTCTGATGGGCGCGCAACTGCGGCCCGCCAGCGGCGAAGTCTGGGTCGCGGGGCAGAACCTGCCGACCCTGTCGCGCAGTGACCTGTTCGACGCCCGCAAGCACATGGGCGTGCTGTTCCAGAGTGGCGCGCTGTTCACCGACCTCGACGTGTTCGAGAACGTCGCATTCCCGCTGCGCGTCCATACCAAGCTGTCCGAGGAAATGATCCGCGACATCGTCCTGATGAAACTTCAGGCGGTGGGGCTGCGCGGCGCCATCGAGCTGATGCCGGACGAGCTGTCTGGTGGCATGAAGCGCCGTGTCGCGCTGGCGCGGGCGATTGCGCTGGATCCGCAGATCCTCATGTATGACGAGCCATTCGTCGGTCAGGACCCGATCGCCATGGGCGTGCTGGTGCGCCTGATCCGCCTGCTCAACGACGCCCTGGGTATCACCAGCATCGTGGTCTCCCACGATCTGGCGGAAACCGCGAGCATCGCCGACTACATTTATGTCGTGGGTGATGGCCAGGTACTCGGCCAGGGCACGCCCGAGGAACTGATGAACTCGGACAACCCGCGCATTCGCCAATTCATGAAAGGTGACCCCGACGGGCCGGTGCCTTTCCATTTTCCTGCGCCAGACTACCGCGCCGATCTCCTGGGGAAGCGTTAGATGCGCAGAAAATCCTTACTCGAACGTATCCGCCGTTTTGGCCGTTCGGCCATCGACGTGGTCGCGGTCATGGGGCGTTCCTGCCTGTTCCTGCTGCACGCCCTCGTGGGGCGCGGCGGTATCGGCGGTGGTTTCCAGTTGCTGGTTCGCCAGTTGTACTCCGTTGGCGTGATGTCGCTGGCGATCATCGTGGTTTCCGGTGTGTTCATTGGCATGGTGCTGTCGCTGCAAGGCTTCAGCATCCTGGCCAAGTACGGCTCGGAGCAGGCCGTGGGGCAGATGGTCGCCCTCACGCTGCTGCGTGAACTCGGGCCGGTGGTGACTGCCTTGCTGTTTGCCGGGCGTGCCGGTTCGGCGCTGACTGCCGAGATTGGCAACATGAAGTCCACCGAGCAGCTTTCCAGCCTGGAAATGATCGGCGTGGACCCGCTCAAGTACATCGTCGCGCCACGCTTGTGGGCCGGTTTCATTTCCTTGCCGCTGCTGGCGATGATCTTCAGCGTCGTCGGGATCTGGGGCGGTTCGTGGGTCGCGGTGGACTGGCTGGGCGTTTATGAAGGCTCGTTCTGGTCGAATATGCAGAACAGCGTGTCCTTCACCGACGACGTGCTCAATGGCGTTATCAAGAGCGTCGTATTTGCCTTCGTCGTTACCTGGATTGCCGTATTCCAAGGCTATGACTGTGAGCCCACTTCAGAGGGGATCAGTCGAGCCACCACCAGAACCGTGGTCTATGCCTCGTTGGCAGTCCTGGGACTGGACTTTATTCTGACCGCCTTGATGTTTGGAGATTTCTGATGCAAAACCGCACCCTGGAAATCGGTGTCGGCCTGTTCCTCCTGGCCGGGATCCTGGCGCTGCTCCTGCTGGCCCTGCGTGTCAGCGGCCTGTCCGCCAGCCCCAGCAGCGATACGTATAAACTTTATGCAAATTTCGACAATATCGCCGGTTTGACTGTCAGAGCAAAAGTGACCATGGCCGGTGTGACCATCGGCAAGGTCACGGCCATCGATCTGGACCGCGATACCTATACCGGTCGGGTGACCCTGCAACTGGAAAAAAGCGTAGACAACCTGCCTACCGACTCCACTGCATCGATCCTGACCGCCGGGCTGCTCGGCGAGAAGTACATTGGCATCAGCGTCGGCGGGGAAGAAGCCGTGCTCAAGGACGGCGGTGTCATTCATGACACTCAGTCGGCGCTGGTACTGGAAGATCTGATTGGCAAGTTCCTGCTCAATACCGTAGGCAAAGAAGCTAAATAAGGAGTTTCCATGATTTCCATCCTGCGACGCGGCTTGCTGGTGTTGCTGGCGGCCATGCCACTGCTGGCCGTTGCGGCGACCCAGTCGCCCAAAGAAGTGATCCAGACCACCACCACGCAATTGTTGTCCGACCTCAAGGCCAACAAGGAGCAGTACAAGACCAATCCTGGTGCGTTCTACGAGGCACTGAATGCCAACCTGGGTCCGGTGGTGGATGCCGACGGCATCTCGAAAAGCATCATGACCGTCAAGTACTCGCGCAAGGCGACCCCGGAGCAGATGCAGCGCTTCCAGGAAAACTTCAAGCGCAGCCTGATGCAGTTCTATGGCAATGCCTTGCTGGAGTACAACAACCAGGGCATCACCGTCGGCAACGAGAAAAACGACGGCGACGGGCGCGCCAGCGTCGATATGACGGTCAAGGGCAACAATGGCGCCGTCTATCCGGTGTCCTACACCCTGACCCTGCTCAACGGCGAATGGAAAGTGCGTAACGTCATCGTCAACGGCATCAACATCGGCAAGCTGTTCCGCGATCAGTTCGCCGATGCCATGAGCCGCAATGGCAACGACCTGGACAAGACCATCGACGGCTGGGCTGGCGAAGTTGCCAAGGCCAAGGAAGCCACTGCGGACGCGGCGGAGAAGCAGGCGCAATGAGTGGCGGCACGGTGCAATTGGCCGAGCCGGGCGTATTGAGCCTGGCCGGCACCCTCGATTACCGGTCCGGCCCGGTCCTGCGCGAGCAGGGCAAGGCGCTGATTGCATCGAGCCCGTCCAGCCAGTTGGTGCTCGATTGCACCGGTGTCGAGCGCTCCAGCAGTGTCGGACTGTCGTTGTTGCTGGGCTTCATGCGTGATGCCCAGGCGACCGGAAAGCAGTTTGAAGTCCGCGGCATGCCCCACGGCATGCGGGAAATCGCTGAAGTCTACGGTCTGGACGAGCTGCTGACGCTGCAGTGACGACCACGCGAATCGTGGCCCCTCTGTCAGAGTCCTCGCTTACGGGGTTCGCAGGCGAGGGGCTTTTTTGTATGATGGCCGACCCGCGCGCACAGGGCGCCGATCGAGGTTGAGCATGCAGGCCGTAGAAGTTAAGAACTTCCTTGAAGAAAAGTTGCCGGACACCCGGGTCGAAGTTGAAGGCGAAGGCTGCAACTTCCAATTGAACGTAATCAGCGACGAGCTGGCGGCATTGAGCCCGGTCAAGCGTCAGCAGCAGATCTATGCTCACCTTAACCCGTGGATCACCGATGGCAGCATCCACGCGGTCACCATGAAATTTTTCAGCAGCGCAGCCTGGGCTGAGCGCACCTGAGCCACCTGTGGCGGCGAGAATCCAAATGGACAAACTGATTATTACTGGCGGCGCTCGTCTTGACGGCGAGATCCGCATCTCCGGTGCCAAGAACGCGGCCCTGCCGATTCTGGCCGGGACCTTGCTGTGCGACGGCCCGGTTACCGTGGGCAACCTGCCGCACCTGCACGACATCACCACCATGATCGAGCTGTTCGGTCGCATGGGCATCGAGCCTGTGATCGACGAGAAGCTGGCGGTGGAAATCGATCCACGCACCATCAAGACCCTGGTCGCGCCGTACGAGCTGGTGAAAACCATGCGCGCCTCGATCCTGGTGCTGGGCCCGATGGTTGCCCGTTTCGGCGAAGCCGAAGTCGCCCTGCCTGGCGGTTGCGCCATCGGCTCGCGTCCGGTTGACCTGCACATTCGCGGCCTGGAAGCCATGGGCGCGAAGATCGAGGTCGAAGGCGGCTACATCAAGGCCAAGGCGCCTGAAGGTGGCCTGCGCGGTGCGCACTTCTTCTTCGATACCGTCAGCGTGACCGGTACCGAGAACATCATGATGGCCGCTGCACTGGCCAAAGGCCGCAGCGTGCTGCAGAACGCCGCGCGCGAGCCTGAAGTGGTCGACCTGGCCAACTTCCTGATCGCCATGGGCGCCAAGATCCAGGGCGCTGGCACCGACACCATCACCATCGATGGCGTCGAGCGCCTGGGTTCGGCCACCTACCGCGTAATGCCCGACCGTATCGAGACCGGTACCTACCTGGTTGCTGCTGCCGTTACTGGCGGTCGCGTCAAGGTCAAGGACACCGATCCGACCATCCTCGAAGCCGTCCTTGAAAAACTCAAGGAAGCCGGCGCCGAGATCACCACCGGTGAAGACTGGATCGAGCTGAACATGCACGGCAAACGGCCGAAAGCCGTCAACCTGCGTACCGCTCCGTACCCGGCGTTCCCGACCGACATGCAAGCGCAGTTCATCTCGCTCAACGCCATTGCCGAAGGCACTGGCGCGGTGATCGAGACGATCTTCGAAAACCGCTTCATGCACGTCTACGAGATGCACCGCATGGGCGCGCAGATCCAGGTCGAGGGCAACACCGCCATCGTCACCGGGACCAAGACCCTCAAGGGCGCGCCAGTAATGGCCACCGACCTGCGGGCTTCCGCCAGCCTGGTGCTGTCGGCGCTGGTCGCCGAAGGCGACACCCTGATCGATCGCATCTACCACATAGACCGTGGTTACGAGTGCATCGAGGAAAAACTGCAGATGCTGGGCGCGAAGATCCGCCGCGTACCGGGCTAGTCTGCCTGCGGCGCAAGGACGCGCCACGAATTGAATTGAACGCCGCCGGTTGCCTGCATGGGCCGGCGGCTTTAAGCCGCATAAGGACCGACGTTTCCCATGTTGACCATCGCGCTGTCCAAGGGCCGCATTCTCGACGATACCCTGCCGCTGCTGGCGGAAGCGGGCATCGTCCCGACCGAGAATCCGGATAAAAGCCGCAAACTGATCATCCCCACGACCCAGGACGATGTACGCCTGCTGATCGTGCGGGCCACCGACGTGCCGACCTATGTCGAGCATGGTGCCGCCGATCTGGGTGTGGCCGGCAAGGACGTGCTGATGGAATACGGCGGCCAGGGCATGTATGAGCCGCTGGACCTGAAGATCGCCTGCTGCAAGCTGATGACTGCGGGTGCCATCGGCGCGCCGGAGCCGAAGGGCCGCCTGCGCGTGGCGACCAAGTTCGTCAACGTTGCCAAGCGCTACTACGCCGAACAGGGCCGTCAGGTCGATATCATCAAGCTCTACGGTTCGATGGAGCTGGCACCGCTGGTCAACCTCGCCGACAAGATCATCGACGTGGTCGACACCGGCAACACCCTGCGCGCCAACGGCCTGGAACCCCAGGAAGTCATCGCTACCATCAGCTCCCGCCTGGTGGTCAACAAAGCATCCATGAAGATGCAGCACGCCCGCATCCAGAGCCTGATCGACACCCTGCGTCAGGCGGTGGAATCGCGACACCGCGACTGACCTCTGCGCGCGACGTTCGGTCGCGCCCGTCTATCCGCGTCATAGCCAATTATCTCGGGTGCCCGCGCGTATGGACTGGTAGCTTAAGGGCGCCTGAGCATTCGCCAATTACCGAGGCCTTAGCTATGACCACGTCCACTGCAATTCGCCGACTCAATGCCGCTGACCCGGATTTCGCCCGACATCTGGATCATCTGCTGAGCTGGGAAAGCGTGTCCGACGACGCGGTCAACCAGCGGGTCCTCGACATCATCAAGGCCGTGCGCGAGCGCGGCGATGCGGCGCTGGTGGAGTTCACCCAGCGTTTCGACGGCGTCGACGCCAAATCCATCGATGACCTGATTCTCGGTCGCGAGCGCCTGGAACTGGCCCTGACCCGGATTACCCCGGAACAGCGCCAGGCCCTGGAAAAGGCTGCCGAGCGCGTGCGTATCTACCACGAGCGGCAGAAGCAGGATTCCTGGACCTACACCGAAGCCGACGGCACCGTCCTCGGCCAGAAAGTCACCCCTCTGGACCGCGCTGGCCTGTACGTACCGGGCGGCAAGGCATCGTACCCGTCGTCGGTATTGATGAACGCCATTCCGGCCAAGGTCGCTGGCGTCAAGGAAGTGGTGATGGTGGTGCCGACTCCGCGTGGCGAGATCAATGAGCTGGTGCTGGCGGCGGCGTGCATCGCCGGCGTCGACCGGGTCTTCACCATCGGCGGCGCCCAAGCGGTTGCGGCCCTGGCTTACGGCACCGAGAGCGTGCCGCAGGTGGACAAAGTGGTCGGCCCGGGCAACATCTATGTCGCCACCGCCAAGCGCCATGTATTTGGCCAGGTGGGCATCGACATGATCGCCGGCCCTTCGGAAATCCTTGTGGTCTGCGATGGCCAGACCGATCCGGACTGGATCGCCATGGACCTGTTCTCCCAGGCCGAGCACGACGAGGACGCCCAGTCGATCCTGGTCAGCCCGGACGCCGAGTTCCTCGACCGCGTGGCTGCCAGCATCGACAAGCTGCTGCCGACCATGGACCGTGCCGAGATCATCCGTACCTCGATCAACGGTCGTGGCGCGCTGATCCATGTCCGTGACATGGAGCAGGCGATCGAAGTCGCCAACCGTATCGCTCCGGAACACCTGGAGTTGTCGGTCGCCGATCCGCAAGCCTGGCTGCCGCAGATTCGCCACGCCGGTGCGATCTTCATGGGCCGCCACACCAGCGAAGCGCTGGGCGACTACTGCGCCGGGCCGAACCACGTGCTGCCGACCTCCGGCACCGCGCGTTTCTCCTCGCCGCTTGGGGTGTATGACTTCCAGAAGCGCTCGTCGATCATCTTCTGCTCCGAACAGGGCGCTTCCGAGTTGGGCAAGACCGCTTCGGTCCTGGCCCGCGGCGAATCCCTCAGCGCCCACGCGCGCAGTGCCGAATACCGCATCCTTGCCGACCAAGAGGGCAACTGAACATGAGTAAATTCTGGAGCCCCTTCGTCAAGGACCTGGTGCCTTACGTCCCGGGTGAGCAGCCGAAGCTGACCAAACTGGTCAAGCTCAACACCAACGAGAACCCCTATGGCCCGTCGCCGAAGGCGCTCGACGCCATGCGCGCCGAGCTGAACGACAACCTGCGCCTGTACCCGGACCCGAACAGCGACCTGCTCAAGCAGGCCGTTGCCCGTTACTACGACGTGCAGCCAAGCCAGGTGTTTCTCGGCAACGGCTCGGACGAAGTGCTGGCGCACATCTTCCACGGCCTGTTCCAGCACGACGCGCCGCTGCTGTTCCCGGATATCAGCTACAGCTTCTATCCGGTCTACTGCGGCCTGTACGGCATTCCCTTCGAGCCGGTGGCGCTGGACGAGCAGTTCCAGATCCGCGTCGCGGACTACCGCAAGCCCAATGCCGGGATCATCTTCCCCAACCCCAATGCGCCGACCGGCTGCCTGCTGGCGCTGGACGCCATCGAGCAGTTGCTTCAGGCCAACACCGAGTCGGTGGTGGTGGTGGATGAGGCCTACATCGACTTCGGTGGCGAGACCGCCATCAGCCTGGTGGATCGCTACCCGAACCTGCTGGTGACCCAGACCCTGTCCAAGTCGCGCTCCCTGGCGGGGCTGCGGGTCGGCCTGGCGGTGGGCCATCCCGACCTGATCGAGGCGCTGGAGCGGATCAAGAACAGCTTCAACTCCTACCCGCTGGACCGCCTGGCCATTGTTGGCGCGGCGGCGGCCTTCGACGACCGCGAGTATTTCGAAGAAACCTGCAACAAGGTCATCGCCAGCCGCGAGAAGCTGGTGGGCGAACTGACTGCACGTGGTTTCGACGTGCTGCCGTCGGCGGCCAACTTCATCTTCGCCCGCCATCCGCAGCAGGATGCCGGCGAACTGGCGGGCAAACTGCGGGAGCAAGGGGTGATCGTGCGTCACTTCAAGCTGCCGCGGATCAGCCAGTTCCTGCGTATCACCATCGGTACTGAAGAGCAGAATCAGGCGTTGCTTGACGCGTTGAACTGATCTGGCATCGCCTCGCGAGCAAGCTCGCTCCTACAGGACACCCCCGCCGTCTCTGTAGGAGCGAGCTTGCTCGCGATGGCTCATCTCCATTTGCTTTCCACTGAAACAACCCGTTACTCTTGCCTTCCTTAAATTCATCCGATGATTGGATGTAAGCCCTTTTATGACCCAGCTCATCAAGCGTTCCCTCGTCGAACAAGCCGTCGAACAACTCCGCCAGCGCATCACCAGCGGCGCCTGGACGGTTGGCCAGCGCCTGCCGACCGAGCCTGAACTGGCAGCCGACCTCGGCATCAGCCGCAACACTGTGCGCGAGGCGGTGCGCGTGTTGGCCTTCAGTGGATTGGTGGAGGTGCGCCAGGGCGACGGCAGCTACCTGAAGACCGCCTCGGACCCGTTGCCGGCGGTCCAGGCGCTGTCAAGTTGCAGCCTGGAGCACGCGCGCGAGGCGCGGCACCTGCTGGAAGCCGAAGCGATCGGCCTCGCGGCACTGCGGCGTACCGAGCAAGACCTGCTCGGCCTGCATGAAGCCCTGCGCGCCAGCGGCAATCACTTTCACGGTGATCTGGGCGATTACATCTGCTGCGATCTGGCCTTCCACCAGCGTCTGGTGGATGCCGCGCACAACCCGGCGTTAAGCGAGTTGTATCGCTACTTCTCCAGCGTGGTGGCGATGAAGCTGGAACACAGCATGAGCAGGTCGCCGCGCAACCAGGCGGTGTTCGATCTGCATGAAGCGATCCTCGACGCCGTCGAACGCCAAGATCCGGAGCGGGCCAAGGCCCTGAGCCGGACACTGATCAATGAACCCTGACTTCGAGACTGCCATGGGCCAAGACCTTTCCCACAAGCCCGCGCCCCACGGGCCGGTGCTTGACGAACTTTTGATTGATGCCGAAGCCGACGACGGCGATCTCCAGCCGCCCGTAGGCTTGCCAAAGCCGTGGCTGTTGCTGCTGGGCCTGGTGCTGGTGGCGTTGAACCTGCGCCCGGCGCTGTCGAGCATGTCGCCGTTGCTCGGGGATGTTTCCGCGAGCCTCGGCCTCAGCGGTTCCCAGGCCGGTTTGCTGACGACCCTGCCGGTCCTCTGCCTGGGCCTGTTCGCGCCGTTGGCGCCGGTTCTGGCGCGGCGTTTTGGCAGTGAGCGGGTGGTCCTGTTCATCCTGTTGTGCCTGGCGGGCGGCATTGCCTTGCGCAGTAGCTTCGGCAGCGTCGGGCTGTTCGGTGGCAGCCTGATCGCCGGGGCGAGTATTGGTGTGATCGGCGTGCTGCTGCCGGGCATCGTCAAGCGCGACTTCCCGGCCCATGCCGGGACACTGATGGGCATCTACACCATGGCCCTGTGCCTGGGCGCGGCGCTGGCCGCCGGTGCCACCGTGCCATTGAGTCACTACTTCGGCGACAACTGGACCCTCGGCCTTGGCTTCTGGCTAGTGCCGGCGGTGGTGGCCGCACTGTTCTGGTTGCCTCAGGCGCGTCAGGGGCATGGCGCGCATCATGTGGCGTATCGGGTGCGCGGCTTGTGGCGCGACCCGCTGGCCTGGCAAGTGACCCTGTACATGGGCCTGCAATCGTCGCTGGCCTATATCGTATTCGGCTGGCTGCCATCGATCCTCATTGGCCGCGGTCTCAGCCCGACCGAAGCCGGGCTGGTACTGTCAGGCTCGGTGATCGTGCAACTGGTCAGCGCCCTGACCGCACCGATGCTGGCAACCCGCGGCAAGGACCAGCGTCTGGCGATCGTCGTGGTGATGGCGCTGACGCTCGCCGGCCTGTTCGGCTGCCTGTATGCGCCCCTTGGTGGGTTGTGGGGCTGGGCGGTGGTGTTGGGAATCGGCCAGGGCGGCACCTTCGCCCTGGCGCTGACGCTGATCGTGCTGCGTTCGCGAGATGCCCATGTCGCCGCCAACCTGTCGAGCATGAGTCAGGGCGTGGGCTACACGCTTGCATCGGCGGGGCCGTTCGCGGTCGGGCTGGTGCATGACCTGACCGGAGGCTGGGCCGCGGTGGGCTGGATCTTCGCGGTGCTGGGCGGTGGCGCGATCGTCTTCGGCCTCAAGGCGGGCCGCGCGCTGCATGTGGGGGCAATCAGCGAGCGGATCTGACCTCTCACGGATTGCAGTTAGCCTTGACGGCCGCCGCGTGGCTCACATTGGGCCGCGAGGGCTCGATATACCACTCCGGCTTCTGTGGAAACTTGACCAGCAGGCACACCAGTTGGCGGCGCATGCTGCCGACCTGCTGCTCGTTGTCGCGCCATTCAGGGTCATTGCCGTTGCGGGCGAGTAGTTCCTGATACAGGGCGTCGGTTTCACTTTCACCGATGTTGCGGCCATAGGCCGTCGGAATGACCTTCAGCGACCATTCCACCTTTTTCGTGGTGGCGTTGGTGTAGCTGGTCCATTGGCTGGACTCGATGTATCTGCCGGGCGTGTTGGCAGGTACCGTCTGCTGGGCAATGGCCTGGTCACTCTCGACATAGGCGAAGCGCGCGGTGGCGGGTTTGGTGAAGTCGACACGCAAGATAGGCACGATGAACCCCACGGCAGCCAGTTTTTTCTGGAAATTGCGCGCACTGGTAAGGCCGTCCTCGGGCTTTTGCGGCTTGGTGTCACCGTAGGTGGAGTAGTTGAAGTTGCTGTTCGGGTTGTAGACGAAGGCGTCGATGTACTTCGTGGTGTCGGAACCATCCGAGGATTCAGAAGCGTTGCGCATCATGAATTCATTGGTGAGGGTGCGCACCGCTAGGGGCGCGGTGTTGTTGGCTTTCGCCCGTGACTCATGGATCTGGATCATTTCATCCCACTGCGCCGGGTCGTCGGCGTTGAACGAGCACTGCACACGCTGGACCGTGGTGTTGCCGTAGGCTTTCTGCCACTCGGTCAGATTTTTCACACCCTGTTCGGGACATGTTCCGTAGGCGGTCGTGGCATTCAGGTTGGCAGCACCGCTCTGGCCGGCAGTGGAGGGTTGTCCCTTGCCGTAATCGCCGCAGCCATGCCATTTGCGATCCGGCCCGGTGCCGGCATCGAACGGGTAGACGCAGACGAAGCCTTCCTGCTTGACCGCTGCGCCTAGCTGCTGGGCGTCCACGGGGTTGCGCATGATCATCCCGGCAGGATGGACGAGGGTGTTGATGCTCAGGTCGCGACGCAGCCAGGTCCATGAGGTGGCTCCGGTCTTGACGGCGTAGGGGCTGTAGTCCCAGGGGTAGAAGGGGCCGTCGTTGACCATCCGCAAGGTCACGCCGCTGCAATAGTAGTGGCCGCGAGGCGCGCCGCTGCCGACTTCCTTGCAGGCATTTTCCAGGGTGTTGTAGTTACGGTTGATCCGCTCCACGGTGGCCTGGGGTGACCGTTGCGGATCAGTCTCCTGCGCCTGTACCCACAGGCTGACGCCCAAGGTCGAGAGTACGAACAGAATGCTGCTGGCACGCATGGGCGAGTCCCTCTTTCGCAGGCCTTTGACTGGGTGATCCGGTCTTTTGCGGGAAGGCTGGGTGAGGATAGGAAGCGGGACGTTTCGCCGACTACTGACAGAAATATCAGTTCTGACGAGTGGATGTAGAGAGCGCCAACAGGGGCAGGCATTCATCCGGTCAATGCTGCTGGCCTGAAGCCAGCAACCGGTCTATCGTGCAACGCTGATCCTTTGGGGGAGATGCCCGTCATGAGCGATGCCAACAGTGAGCTGATTACCCGTTTCTACCAGGCTTTCCAGCGCCTGGATGCCGAGGCCATGGTTGCCTGCTACAGCGACGATATTGTCTTCAGCGACCCGGCCTTCGGCACGTTGCGTGGCCGGGATGCCGGTGACATGTGGCGGATGCTCACCAGCCGGGCCAAGGACTTTTCCCTGAGCTTCGACAATGTGTGCGCCGATGAGCGAGGCGGCTCGGCCCATTGGGTTGCCACGTACCTGTTCAGCCAGACCGGACGCATTGTGGTCAACGATATCCACGCCAGTTTCGTGATCCGCGACGGCAAGATCTGCCAGCACGACGATGCCTTCGATTTCTGGCGCTGGTCCCGCCAGGCCTTGGGCGCACCGGGCGTGCTATTGGGCTGGACGCCGTTCCTGCACAACAAGGTTCGCCAGCAAGCGCTCAAGGGTTTGAAGGCATTCCAGCGCGGTTAGGTGTTGCCGTGCCTGGGGCGGATATTTCCTCGGGCCATTTCAGACTGCGGCTGCGGGTATTAAGCTGGCGGCTTTTCCACAGCAGATCCGACAACCTGTGACCGAACATGCCACCGCGACACCTGACAAGCCCTGGTACGTCTACCTGGTGCGCGCTGCCAATGGCTCGTTGTACTGCGGCATCAGCGACAATCCCGAGCGCCGTTTCGCGGCGCACCAACAGGGACGCGGTGCCCGTTACTTCAGCACCAGCCCGGCGGTGGCGCTTGTTTATGTCGAGGCCTGGCCGGACAAATCGCAGGCGCTGCGCCATGAGCGCCTGATCAAGGCATTGCGGAAGAGCGCGAAGGAAGCGCTTGTGGCTTCCTTCGCAGCGCAGGGCTAAATGAGGTCGGGCGTATCGCTTGAATCTGCGCAACCATTCTGCGTGCGGTTGCTGGCGCCGGCGTCGATCGGGAATGAGCAAAGTACGCTGTAATCCACCTGGTCTTTCGGGTTGTCAGCAGTGTTGTCCAGAATGATGCCGCTGCTGAGGTTCCAGGACAGTGTCCTGAACTTGGCGTCCTTGCGCAGGTAAGACGCCGAAATCCCGCCACTCTTCATGGCCCCCGGGCTGATGCTCCAGGGCCCGTATTGCCAGTCAGGATCGAGCGCCCGCAAAACCACGCCGCTACAGGTGTAGGCAGGATCCGATTCGCAACTTGGGCGGACATCGTTGTAGCGGGTGTTCAGCTTGGCGACGGCATCGTCACCAAGCTCTGCGTTGGCCGGAAGCTGCCCTTGGGCTCAGTCCTTGCGCCGTTTCAACTGATCGGTCAGTTGGGTCGGCAGGCCCTTGATGATCAAGGTGCCGGCTTCTTCGTCGTACTCGATCTTCGACCCCAGCAAATGCGCTTCGAAACTGATCGACAGCCCCTCGGCACGGCCGGTGAAGCGGCGGAACTGGTTCAGGGTGCGTTTGTCGGCGGGGATCTCCGGCGACAGGCCGTAGTCCTTGTTGCGGATGTGGTCGTAGAAGGCGCGCGGGCGTTCTTCGTCGATCAGCCCCGAAAGTTCGGTCAGGGTCACCGGCTCGCCGGCCTTGGTCTGGCTGGTGGCGTAGTCCACCAGGGTCTGGGTTTTCTCCCGCGCGGCTTCCTCGGGCAAGTCCTCGCTTTCGACGAAGTCGCTGAAGGCCTTGAGCAGGGTGCGGGTTTCACCGGGGCCATCGACGCCTTCCTGGCAGCCGATGAAGTCGCGGAAGTAGTCCGAGACCTTCTTGCCGTTCTTGCCCTTGATGAACGAGATGTACTGCTTCGAGTTCTGGTTGTTGCGCCACTCGGAGATGTTGATGCGCGCCGCCAGGTGCAATTGGCTCAGGTCCAGGTGGCGGGACGGGGTGACATCCAGCTCGGCGTTTACCGCCACGCCTTCGCTGTGGTGCAGCAGGGCGATTGCCAGATAGTCGGTCATGCCTTGCTGGTAGTGCGCGAACAGCACATGCCCGCCCACCGACAGGTTGGACTCTTCCATCAGCTTTTGCAGATGCTCCACCGCGATGCGGCTGAAGTCGGTGAAGGTCTTGTCGCTGTCGAGGTATTCCTTCAGCCAGCCGCTGAACGGATGGGCCCCGGATTCGGCGTGGAACAATCCCCAGGCCTTGCCCTGTTTGGCGTTGTAGCTGTCGTTGAGGTCGGCCAGCAGGTTTTCGATGGCGGTCGATTCGGCCAGCTCGGAATCACGGGCGTGCAACACAGCGGGGCTGCCATCGGGCTTCTTGTCGATCAAGTGGACGATGCAATGACGGATCGGCATGGAATTCTCGGCTCGGTGAAGGGCCGGCGCAGGGCTCGGCAAAGTTGCCAAGTGTAACTCAGCCGGGGCGGATGACGGGGTCGCCGAGTGGGTGACGGGGTGGTGGGTTCGGTTTTTGTTCTGTTTTTTGCGATATTTTGTGTAAACCCCCGAAAAACCTGAACATTTGGCCCGTGCGAGGCGGATATTTATCTATTCCTGTGGTAGTTTTGCCCGGTCTTGCGCCCCCTGTGCGGCGCATTGCTGGCAGTTCGCTGGCGTCCCGTCGAACCAAACGCATTTTTGTGTATCTACATACGCGATTGGCAAATGGAAGTACCCGACCCGCCGACCATTCGCGGGGCCGGACCCGATGGCTGACGCAGCACTCTGCAAACCCACTGAATTTGATTAGGGAAGGAACACCACCATGGCATTGACCAAAGACCAACTGATCGCCGATATCGCTGAAGCAATCGACGCGCCGAAAACCACCGCGCGTAACGCACTGGAGCAACTGGGCCAGATCGTTGCTGATCAACTGGAAAACGGTAGCGAAATCACTCTGCCAGGCATTGGCAAGCTGAAAATCTCCGAGCGTCCTGCCCGTACCGGCCGCAACCCTTCGACTGGCGCTGCCATCGAAATCGCTGCCAAGAAAGTCGTCAAGTTCGTGCCAGCCAAAGTGCTGACCGACGCTGTAAACAAGTAATTGTAAACAGCACAAAAAAACCGCGCCGGGTGCGAACCTGACGCGGTTTTTTTACGCCTGCAGAAAGGCCGTTACTTGCTGTTCCAGCGTTGCTGACGCCAGTGCTGGCGCGCTGGCGCGTCCTGGAAGGTCCAGGCCACCAGACGGCTCTGTTTCTGCCCCTGGCCCATTTCCAGCACTCTCTGCTCCTGCACGCCGGCTTTTTTCAGCGCCGCCTCGATACCGGGCAGATTCGAGGCTTTCGACACCAGGCTGCTGAACCACAGCACCTGTTGGCCGAGCGCCTTGCTCTCGTTGACCAGTTGCGTCACGAAACGGATCTCGCCGCCTTCGCACCACAGCTCATTGTTCTGGCCGCCGAAGTTCAACACCGGCAGCTTGCGCTTGGGATCAGCCTTGCCCAAGGCGCGCCACTTGCGTTGGCTGCCACGGGTGGCTTCTTCGCGGGAGGCGTGGAAGGGCGGGTTGCTCAGGCTCAGGTCGAAGCGCTCATCCGCCGCCAGCAGGCCGGTGAGGATGTGCTTGCGATTGCCCTGCTGGCGCAGGCTGATGAACTTGCCGAGACCATTGGCCTGGACGATGGCGCCGGCCGCGGCCAGCGCTACCGGGTCGATGTCCGAGCCAACGAAGCGCCAGCGATAATCCGCATTGCCCAGCAGCGGGTAGATGCAGTTGGCGCCGACACCGATATCCAGAGCCTGAACCTGCACGCCACGGGGAATCTCGCCGCCGTTGTCCTCGGCCAGCAGGTCGGCCAGGGCGTGCAGGTAGTCGGCACGACCCGGAATCGGCGGACACAGGTAGTCAGCAGGAATATCCCAGAACTGGATGCCATATTGCGCCTTGAGCAGCGCCCGGTTGAACACCCGCACCGCCTCGGGATCGGCGAAGTCGATGCTCGGCTTGCCGTAAGGGTTGGTGATGGTGAAGCGGGCGAGGTCAGGGTGCGCCTTGATCAGGGCGGGGAAGTCGTAGCGGCCCTGGTGGCGGTTGCGCGGGTGCAGGGTGGGTTTGTCGGGTTTGTTCATGGTCGCTGAATGCAGAAAAGCGGGCTTGGCCGCGATGTCGTTTAATCAGGCACACATGAGGTGCATGAGACTACGCATCGCGGGCAAGCCCGCTCCTACAGGTTTCCTCTGTCGTTACAGGGCGGCAATCCGCGCGTGCTGCTCGGTGAAGTTGGCCAGGGCCTGTTCGGCTTCGGCCAGCTTGGCGCGCTCCTTGTCGATGACGGCAGGCGGAGCCTTGTCAACGAAGGCGGCGTTGGACAGCTTGCCGCCGACGCGCTGGACTTCGCCTTGCAGACGCTGGATTTCCTTGCTCAGGCGCGCCAGTTCGGCGTCCTTGTCGATCAGGCCAGCCATCGGCACCAGCACTTGCAGGTCGCCCACCAGCGCGGTAGCGCTGAGCGGTGCTTCGTCCTGCTCGCCGAGCACGGTGAACGATTCGATCTTCGCCAGCTTCCTCAGCAGCGCTTCGTTTTCGCTCAGGCGACGCTGGTCTTCAGCGCTGGCGTTTTTCAGGAACAGTTGCAGTGGCTTGCCCGGGCCGATGTTCATTTCGCCACGGATGTTACGCACACCCAGCATCAGCTCCTTGACCCACTCGATGTCGCTTTCGGCGGCGGCGTCGATGCGGCTTTCGTTCGCTTCAGGCCATGGCTGCAGCATGATGGTCTTGCCGTCGATGCCGGCCAGCGGCGCCAGGCGCTGCCAGATTTCTTCGGTGATGAACGGCATGAACGGATGGGCCAGGCGTAGCGCCACTTCCAGGACCCGCACCAGGGTGCGACGGGTGCCGCGGGCACGTTCGACCGGGGCGTTTTCGTCCCACAGGACCGGCTTGGACAGTTCCAGATACCAGTCGCAATACTGGTTCCAGATGAACTCGTAGAGCGCCTGGGCCGCCAGGTCGAAGCGGAACTGCTCCAGTTGGCGGGTCACTTCAGCTTCGGTGCGCTGCAGTTGCGAGATGATCCAGCGGTCTGCCAGCGACAGTTCGTAGGCTTCGCCGTTCTGGCCGCAGTCCTCGCCCTTGTCCAGCACGTAGCGGGCGGCGTTCCAGATCTTGTTGCAGAAGTTGCGGTAGCCCTCGACGCGGCCCATGTCGAACTTGATGTCGCGACCGGTGGACGCCAGCGAGCAGAAGGTGAAGCGCAGGGCGTCGGTGCCGTAGCTGGCGATGCCTTCCGGGAACTCGGCCTTGGTCTGCTTGGCGATTTTCTCGGCCAGCTTGGGTTGCATCAGGCCGCTGGTGCGTTTCTCCAGCAGTTCGTCGAGGGTGATGCCGTCGACGATGTCCAGCGGGTCAAGGACGTTGCCCTTGGACTTGGACATCTTCTGGCCCTGGCCATCGCGGACCAGGCCATGGACGTAGACCGTCTTGAACGGAACCTGCGGCGTGCCGTCCTCGTTCTTCACCAGGTGCATGGTCAGCATGATCATCCGGGCGACCCAGAAGAAAATGATGTCGAAGCCGGTGACCAGCACGTCGGTGGAGTGGAAGGTCTTGAGGAATTCGGTCTGCTGCGGCCAGCCCAGGGTGGAGAAGGTCCACAGGCCGGAACTGAACCAGGTGTCGAGGACGTCGTTGTCCTGGTTCAGGACCACGTCGGCGCCGAGGTTGTTCTTCGCCCGCACTTCTTCTTCGCTGCGGCCGACGTAGACCTTGCCGGACTCGTCGTACCAGGCCGGGATGCGGTGGCCCCACCACAGTTGACGGCTGATGCACCAATCCTGGATGTCACGCATCCAGGAGAAGTACATGTTTTCGTACTGCTTGGGCACGAACTGGATGCGTCCGTCTTCCACGGCGGCGATGGCCGGTTCGGCCAGCGGCTTGGTGGAAACGTACCACTGGTCGGTCAGCCACGGCTCGATGATGGTGCCGGAGCGGTCGCCCTTCGGCACTTTCAGCGCGTGGTCATCGACACTGACCAGCAGGCCCAGGGCGTCGAAGTCGGCGACGATCTGCTTGCGCGCGACGAAGCGGTCGAGACCGGCGTACTGGGCGGGCAGGGTGGCGTCGACGGATTCGTTGACGCTGCCGTCGAGGTTGAACACCTGGGCGGCCGCCAGGACCACGGCGTTCTTGTCGAAGATGTTCAGCAGCGGCAGGTTGTGGCGCTTGCCGACTTCATAGTCGTTGAAGTCGTGGGCCGGGGTGATCTTCACGCAGCCGGTACCGAACTCGGGGTCGCAGTAGTCGTCGGCGATGATCGGGATGCGGCGGCCGATCAGTGGCAGTTCGACGAACTTGCCGATCAGTGCCTGGTAGCGCTCGTCGTTCGGGTTCACCGCCACGGCGGCGTCGCCGAGCATGGTTTCCGGACGCGTGGTCGCGACGATCAGGTAGTCGTTGCCTTCGGCAGTCTTGGCGCCGTCGGCCAGCGGATAGCGCAGGTTCCACAGATGGCCTTTCTCGTCGTGGTTTTCCACTTCGAGGTCGGAGATCGCGGTGTGCAGCTTGGTGTCCCAGTTGACGAGGCGCTTGCCGCGGTAGATCAGGCCGTCTTCATGCAGGCGCACGAAGGCTTCCTTGACCGCGTCGGACAGGCCGTCATCCATGGTGAAGCGCTCGCGGCTCCAGTCCACCGAAGAACCCAGGCGGCGGATCTGCCGGCTGATGTTGCCGCCGGACTGCTCCTTCCATTCCCAGACCTTGTCGAGGAATTTTTCCCGGCCCAGGTCGTGGCGATTCTGGCCTTTGGCTTCGAGCTGGCGCTCGACCAGCATCTGCGTGGCGATGCCGGCGTGGTCGGTCCCGGGCTGCCAGAGGGTATTGCGGCCCTGCATGCGACGGAAACGGATCAGGGCGTCCATGATCGCGTTGTTGAAGCCATGACCCATGTGCAGGCTGCCGGTGACGTTCGGCGGCGGGATCATGATGGTGTACGACTCGCCGGCGCCTTGCGGGGCGAAGTAGTTCTCGGACTCCCAGGTGTTGTACCAGGAAGTTTCGATAGCGTGCGGCTGGTAGGTCTTATCCATGCGCGGGGGGACCCTATGGCATTTATTCGGGAAAGCCGGGAAGTATAACCAAGCTGCAGGCTTCAAGCGACAAGCTACAAGCAGGACGTGCGCGGTTGCGGACGGGTGTCGTATCTGTCCGCAACTGCGCAGGTATCAGGAGGGTTGCTGGTTCAGCAGGCGTTCGAGGCGGGCGTCGAGGCGGCGCTTGATCTCGTTTTCAATGTGCGGGGCGAAGTCGTCGATCACGTCCTGCATGATCAACTGGGCGGCAGCGCGTAGCTCGGCATCCAGGTGCAGCAGGGTGTCCTGGCGGCGGGCCTGTGGATCGGGCTCGTTCACCGGTGCAGCAGGTGCTGGCGGCGCGAGTTCTTCGGCCGGTTCGAGCAACAGCGGGATCTGTTCTTCCACGGTTTCGGTCAGCAGCGGCGGTTGCAGGGTGTCATCACCCAACAGTTGCCTGATCGATTCCAGGTCATCCAGCAGGTGGGCGGATTGGGGCAAGGGAGGGCGTTTGTCCATCGTCGTCAGAATCGCGGTAAGCGGTGGTCTTGCAGAGCATAGCCCTGTTCGCGGTAGAAACGGAAACTCTCTCGGGTCGCCTGGCGGATGGCCGGGTCCTCGACCACGATCTCGGCGATCCGGGCAAAGCGCGAGGCGAACGGCGGGACTTTCAGGTCAAGGTTGACCAGCAGGTCCTGGTGCTCGCCGGGGTCGTCACCGATTCCCAGCGCCACCGCGGCCGCAGCATCTTCCTCGGCGAGGCTGTGGGGCACGAAAGCCTCACCCTTGAACGCCCACAGGCGGGCGTCGAGTTCGTCGCGCTGGGCGGCGTCGCTGCAATTCAGATAGACCCGGTGCCCCAGCCGCCAGGCCTTTTCGCAGAGTTTGCAGGCGAAATCCAGGCGCACGGCAGGCGAGGGACTGGGCAGGATGTAGAAATCGACTTGGCTCATGGCTGTGTTGCCAACCGGTCACGCCCGTGGGCGCGACCGGTTGGCTGCGCATCAGGCGTTGGCGCGGTCGAGCAGGTACTGGGTCAGCAGCGGGACCGGACGGCCAGTGGCGCCCTTGTCCTTGCCGCCGCTGATCCAGGCGGTGCCGGCGATGTCCAGGTGCGCCCAGTTGTAGGCCTTGGCGAAGCGCGACAGGAAGCAGCCTGCGGTGATGGTGCCGGCCTTCGGGCCGCCAATGTTGGCGATGTCGGCGAACGGGCTGTCCAGTTGCTCCTGGTACTCGTCGAACAGCGGCAGTTGCCAGGCGCGGTCATCGGCACGCTTGCCGGCGCTGAGCAGTTGCTCCACCAGCTCGTCGTTGTTGCCCATGAGGCCGGAAGTGTGGCTGCCCAGGGCGACGATGCAGGCGCCGGTCAGGGTGGCGATGTCGATCACCGCCTGCGGTTTGAAGCGCTCGGCGTAGGTCAGGGTGTCGCACAGCACCAGACGGCCTTCGGCGTCGGTGTTGAGGATTTCCACGGTCTGCCCGCTCATCGTGGTGACGATGTCGCCAGGACGGGTGGCGCCGCCGCTCGGCATGTTCTCGGCGCAAGCCAGCAGGCACACCAGGTTGATCGGCAGTTGCAGCTCGAGGACGGCACGCAGGGTGCCGAAGACGCTGGCGGCACCGCACATGTCGTACTTCATTTCGTCCATGCCGGCACCGGGCTTGAGGCTGATGCCGCCGGTGTCGAAGGTGATGCCCTTGCCCACCAGCACGAACGGCTTCTCGCTTTTCTTCGCGCCCTGGTAGTTGAGGACAATCAGGCGTGGCGGCTGGTCGCTGCCCTGGCCGACGGCGTAGAACGCGCCCATGCCGAGGTCCTTGATCTTCTTCTCGTCGAGGACTTCGACCTTGAGGCTCTTGAAGGCCTTGCCGAGGTTCTTCGCTTCTTCAGCGAGGTAGCTTGGGTGGCACAGGTTCGGCGGCAGGTTGCCCAGGTCGCGGGTCAGGCGCATGCCGCTGGCGATGGCGGTGGCGTGCTTGACCGCGCGCTCGGTGTCGGCCAGGCCGGCCTTGTCGATGAGCAGGGTGATTTTCTTCAGGGCGCGGGGTTCGGCTTTCTGGCTCTTGAAGCGGTCGAAGACGTATTCGCCGTCGAGCAGGGTTTCGGCCAGCAGGCGGGCCTTGCCGTAGTGGGCGTCGCGGCCGTTGACGGCGACTTCGTCCAGGGCCAGTACCGCATCGCTGCCGCCCAGGCCCTTGAGAACGTTCAGCACGCTGTTGACCAGCTTGCGCCAGCTACGATCGCTCAGCGCGTCGTCCTTGCCGGTGCCGACCAGCAGAACGCGCTCGGCCTTCACGCCGGGCAGGCTTTGCAGCAGCAGGGTCTGGCCGACCTTGCCGGCCAGGTCGCCGCGCTTGAGCAGAGTGCTCAGGGCGCCATTGCTGGCTTCATCGACGGACTTTGCGTGGGCGCCCAGCTTGCGGCCTTCGCCTACACCCAGTACCAGGGTGGCGGTTTTCAAGGATGTTGCGGCTACGCTTTTTACAACCAATTCCATGTCAGGGTCCCCGGAATGAACGGTCAGTGCGCGCAATTCTCTGCGAGCGCTCGAAGCAGCCTGGCGGCGCGGCGGCGGGCCAGACATAAAGCCGCCAGTTTGAGCCCGGCGCGGCGCCTGTGACAACCCCGTTTTCAAGCATCGCGCGGCGCGAAGTGACAGGCACGGTCAATCACAGGATAATGCGCCGACTTCACTGTCCGGGTCCGTCTTGCGGACCGGCAACTATCTTGGTTGCAACGTTTTCCTTGTTCGGCTGTCCGAGCCTGACAACCCAGGAGTGGCTGGTTTGATCGTCTTCCGTTATCTGTCCCGCGAGGTCCTGGTGACCTTGAGTGCCGTCAGCGCTGTGCTGTTGGTCATCATCATGAGCGGGCGCTTCATCAAATACCTGGCCCAGGCCGCGCAGGGCATGCTCGACCCGGGCGTGCTGTTCATGATCATGGGCTACCGGCTTCCCGGTTTCCTGCAGTTGATCCTGCCGCTGGGGCTGTTCCTTGGCATCCTGCTGGCCTACGGGCGCCTGTACCTGGAAAGCGAGATGACCGTGCTTTCCGCCACCGGCATGAGCCAGCAGCGTCTGCTGGCCATGACCATGGCACCGGCCGCGCTGATTGCGCTGCTGGTAGCCTGGCTGAGCCTGAGCCTTGCTCCGCAGGGCGTTACCCAGGTGGCGCAGATCATCAACCAGCAAGATGCCCTGACCGAGTTCGACACCCTGGTGCCGGGGCGTTTCCAGACGCTGCGCGACGGGACGCGGGTGACCTACACCGAGCAACTCTCCGACGACCGCGTGCGACTGGGCGGTGTGTTCATTTCCGAGAAGCGCTTCTCTCAGGACAAGACCAAGGACCGCGGCATCAGCGTGCTGGTGGCCGAAAAGGGTCGTCAGGAAGTGCAGGCCGACGGCAATCGCTACCTGATTCTGGAAAATGGCTACCGTTACGACGGTAACCCGGGCCAGGCCGACTACCGCGCGATCAAGTACGACACCTATGGCGTGCTGCTGCCCAAGCCGGAAGTCAGCTCGGACATCACCGAGCGCGAGGCGATCCCGACGTCAGAACTGTTCAAGAGCGATGCCCTGCGCGAGCGGGCAGAGTTGCAGTGGCGCCTGTCGCTGCCGCTGCTGGTGTTTATCGTGACCCTGATGGCGGTACCCCTTTCGCGGGCCAACCCGCGGCAGGGCCGTTTCCTCAAGCTGCTGCCGGCGATTCTTCTGTATATGGCTTACCTGACGATTCTGATTGCCGCCCGTGGCGCCCTGGAGAAAGGCAAGATGCCGATCGCCCTGGGCCTGTGGCCGGTGCACGGGCTATTCCTGCTGATCGGCCTGGGGCTGATGTACTGGGAACCGCTGCGCCTGAAGATGCGCTCGCGTCGTGCGGAGGTGGCCCGTGCATAAACTCGACGGCTACATCGGCAAAAGCGTGTTCATGGCGATCCTCGCCGTGCTGGGGATCATTCTCGGCCTGGCGTCGCTGTTCGCCTTCATCGACGAGATGGGCGACATCAGCGATACCTATACTCTCCTGGATGCCAGCAGTTTCGTGGTCCTGACCGCGCCGCGCCGCCTCTACGACATGCTGCCGATGGCGGGCCTGATCGGTTGCCTGATCGGCCTCGGCAGCCTGGCCAGCAACAGTGAACTGACCATCATGCGTGCGGCGGGCGTCTCCATTGGCCGTATCGTCTGGGCAGTAATGAAGCCGATGCTGGTGCTGATGCTGGCGGGCGTGCTGATCGGCGAGTACCTGGCGCCTGTCACCGAGAACAAGGCCCAGGCCGAGCGCTCGCTGGCACAAGGCGGCGGTGATGCGCAGAGTTCCAAGCGTGGGTTGTGGCACCGCCAGGGCGAGGAGTTCGTGCACATCAACACTGTGCAGCCCAACGGCCTGCTGCTGGGTGTGACCCGCTATCACTTCGACAATGAGCGTCACCTGCTGTCCTCCAGCTTTGCCCGCAAGGCGCAATACCAGGAAGACCATTGGCAGCTCACCGACGTGACCAGCACCCTGTTCCGCGGCGACCACACCGAAGTGGTGAAGAGCGCCGAAGAACGCTGGGATGTTGCCCTGACCCCGCAATTGCTGAGCACCGTGGTGCTGGCGCCGGAATCGCTGTCGATCACCGGGCTGTGGGACTACATCCACTACCTGTCCGACCAGGGCCTGAACAACGATCGCTACTGGCTGGCGTTCTGGACCAAGGTGCTGCAACCGCTGGTGACTGCGGCGCTGGTGTTGATGGCGATTTCCTTCATCTTCGGCCCGCTGCGCTCGGTGACTTTGGGCCAGCGAGTGTTCACCGGCGTGCTGGTGGGCTTCGTGTTCCGCATTGCCCAGGACCTGCTGGGGCCGTCGAGCCAGGTGTTCGGCTTCCCGCCGCTGCTGGCGGTGCTGTTGCCGGCAGGGATTTGTGCGCTGGCTGGCGTGTGGCTGTTGCGCCGGGCTGGCTGACGAGCTTTCCCCCGGACAAGAAAAAGCCGACCCGTAGGGCAATGCCAGGCAGCTAAATCAGTTGAGGCCCATCGCGAGCTTGCCCGCGAATAGGGTTAACTGACTGGCATTGCTCCGTGGGGTCGGCTTTTTTGTGCCTCACTTCTTGCGCTTCGGGACCCGTACCAGCTGGGTTTCCGAGTAGATGTCGTGCCAGCTTCGCTTGCGCTTGTCGATCAGCACCCAGAAGAAACCCAGGCCCAGGCACAGCCAGGACGCGATCGACACCACGAAGCGCAGCAGCGCCTGCCAGAGCCCGATGGCCGAGCCGTCGGCATTCTGTACCCGTATGCCCCAGACCTGCATGCCCAGGGTCTGGCCGCCGTGGGTCCAGAACTTGGCGAAGAAGCCGAACAGCACGAACAGCAATACGGTGGACAGCAGCGGATCGCCGTCCAGGGCGCCGGCTTCGGTCATCGTGCGCATTTGGGTTTCGCCGATGATGGACATCTGGATCATCTTGTAGACGAGGGTGGTGACCATCAACAAGGCGGTGCACAGCAGGAAGTCATAGAACATTGCAGCCAGCCGACGGCCCAGTCCGGCTACGGGAAACTCGCCCTGAGGCTGAAGCATTTGCTTGGGCATGCGGTAAGGCTCCTTGCGCAAAAACGCCCATTCTACGGAATTGCGGGCACAAAAAAGCCCCTGCTGTTGCCAGCAGGGGCTTTTATCGGGAATCAGGCTTCCGCGATAACTTCGTCAGCCTGCAGACCTTTTTGGCCCTGCACGGCGATGAAGGTGACTTTCTGGCCTTCTTTCAGGCTCTTGAAGCCGTTACCTTGAATAGCGCGGAAGTGTACGAACAGATCCGGACCGCTTTCAGGAGTGATGAAACCAAAACCTTTCTCGTCGTTAAACCACTTGACGGTACCGCTCTGACGTTGGGACATTGTCTTATTTCCTTTGAAACTTAGAATTAATAACAGCTTCTTTCAGAATGAAAGAGTACTGGGCTGGGTTGCAGGAAAGTAAGAGACGTCGAACGGGTTGTAGCGAATCTCAGGCTACTGTCCAGGTCACGAACTATGCGACCCACGCAAACACAGTGCAGTGACTCTACGCTAACTCTCTCGAAAAAAACAAGCCCCGCAGCCCCCCGCTTTCAGGGCTTCTGGGCAACTTCCGGCAGTTTTTTACGGCCTCTTTTCGGGGCACTGCCAGCGTCATGTTCGAAAGTTTGGTAGTGCGTTCGAAATCGAATATCCCGAACGCACGATGACACTTTTTGTCCTCGCCAATCAGCCGCGGTAATAACGCTGTGCAACGAACGGCATCTTGCTGACTTTCATCGCTACACGCTTGCCGCGCACGATTGCCCAGACGGGCGTATCGAGTGCCGTATGCGCGTTATCCACATAGCCCATCGCGACGGGTGCGCCGAGGGTCGGACCGAAGCCGCCGCTGCACACACGACCGATGATGTTGCCTGCTTCGTCGACGATTTCGGCGTCTTCGCGTACTGGCGTGCGTTCCTGTGGCAGCAGGCCAACCCGCTTGCGTGCGACACCGGACTGTTGCTGGGCGAAGATCCGTTCGGCACCCGGGAAACCACCGGCCCGCGCACCCTCGGCGCGGCGGACCTTGGACACGGCCCAGAGCAGACTGGCTTCGACCGGCGTGGTTTCGCTGTTCATGTCGTGGCCGTACAGGCACAGGCCGGCTTCGAGGCGCAGCGAGTCGCGCGCGCCCAAACCGATAGCCGCCACTTCCGGCTCGCTCAGCAGGCGGCGGGCCAGGGCTTCGGCCTTGTCCGCCGGTACGGAAATCTCGAAGCCGTCTTCACCGGTGTAGCCGGAGCGGCTGACGAAGCAGTCTTCGCCCAGCAGTTGCACGCGGGCGAACTGCATGAAGGTCATGCTTGCCACCTGCGGCGCCAGGCGCTCCAGCACCTTGACCGCGGCCGGACCTTGCAGGGCCAGCAGCGCGCGTTCTTCGAACAGCGGCAGGATCTCGCACTGCGCGCCGATATGCTTGCGCAGGTGGGCCAGGTCCTGGTCCTTGCAGGCGGCGTTGACCACCAGGAACAGTTCGTCGTTGCCGAGGTTGGCGACCATCAGGTCGTCGAGGATGCCGCCTTGTTCGTTGGTGAACATGGCGTAGCGCTGCATGCCCACCGGCAGGTCGATGATGTCCACCGGCACCAGGCTTTCCAGAGCCTTGGCGGCATTGGCGCCGAGCAGGCGGATCTGGCCCATGTGCGAGACGTCGAACAGGCCGGCCTGCTCGCGGGTGTGCAGGTGTTCCTTCATGACGCCCAACGGGTACTGAACCGGCATGTCATAGCCGGCGAACGGCACCATGCGCGCGCCCAGTTCCAGGTGCAGGGCGTGCAGCGGGGTTTTCAGCAGTGTTTCGGTGGACATGTATGACTCCTGGGTTTCAAAGGGGTGTCAGCATTCGATGATGTTGACGGCCAGACCGCCGCGGGCGGTCTCCTTGTATTTGCTTTTCATGTCGGCGCCGGTCTGGCGCATGGTGCGGATAACCTTGTCGAGTGACACGAAGTGCTGCCCGTCACCGCGCAAGGCCATGCGCACCGCATTGATCGCCTTCACCGAGCCCATGGCATTGCGCTCGATGCAGGGCACCTGGACCAGACCGCCGATGGGGTCGCAGGTCAGGCCCAGGTTGTGTTCCATGCCGATTTCGGCGGCGTTCTCGACCTGCTGCACGCTGCCGCCCATGACTTCGCACAAGGCGCCGGCGGCCATCGAACAGGCCACGCCCACTTCGCCCTGGCAGCCGACTTCGGCGCCGGAGATCGAGGCGTTTTCTTTGTAGAGGATGCCGATGGCGGCGGCAGTGAGCAGGAAGCGCACCACGCCGTCGTCGCTGGCGCCCGGGATGAAGCGCATGTAGTAATGCAGCACCGCCGGGACGATGCCCGCGGCGCCATTGGTCGGGGCGGTGACCACTCGACCGCCGAAGGCGTTTTCCTCGTTCACCGCGAGGGCGTAGAGGTTGACCCAGTCCAGTACCGACAGGGCATCGCGCAGGCTGGCTTCGGGGTTGGCGCAGAGCTGCCGGTACAGCGCGGCGGCACGGCGCTTGACCTTCAGCCCGCCGGGCAGGATGCCCTCGTTGCGGCAACCCGCAGCCACGCAGTCCTGCATCACCTGCCAGATCTTCAACAGCCCTTCGCGGGTTTCGCTTTCCGGGCGCCAGGCGGCCTCGTTGGCCAGCATCACCTGGCTGATCGAGAGCTGCTGCGCGGTGCAATGGGCGAGCAATTCCCGGGCGGTCTTGAACGGGTAGGGCAGCGGGGTCTGGTCCTCGACGATACGGTCGGCGCCGGCGGCATCCTCATCGACCACGAAGCCACCGCCCACCGAGTAGTACTCGCGGCTGCGGATCTGCAGCCCGGCGCCATCGAAGGCGCGGAAGATCATGCCGTTGGGGTGGAAATCCAGCGGTTTGCGAATCATCGCCAGGTGCTGTTTTTCGTGGAATTCGATGCGGTGCTCGCCGAGCAGGCTGAGTTGGCCGCTGCTGCGGATGGCCTGCAGGCGGGCGGGGATGCTCTCGGTATCGACCGTGTCGGGGTGTTCGCCTTCCAGGCCGAGGAGCACGGCCTTGTCGCTGCCGTGGCCTTTGCCGGTGGCGCCGAGCGAGCCGTAGAGCTCGACCTTGACGCTGTGGGTGTCGGCCAGCAGGCCGTCACGCCGCAATCCTTCGGCGAAACGCGCGGCGGCGCGCATCGGTCCGACGGTGTGGGAACTGGAGGGGCCGATGCCGATCTTGAACAGGTCGAAGACGCTGAGTGACATGGCAGGATCCTCCAGGGGAGTGATGTGGGGTCTTATCGCCAAACCGCGGCGACAAGACCTGCGAGTGGACTCAAGCGTCCTGATAGCTCTCGATCGACGGACAGGCGCAAATCAGATTGCGGTCACCGAAGACGTTGTCCACACGACCCACCGGCGGCCAGTACTTGCCTTCCACCAGCGACGGCAGCGGGTACACCGCCTGTTCGCGGCTGTAGCCGTGTGGCCATTCGCCGGCCAGTTCGGCGGCGGTGTGCGGGGCGTTTTTCAGCGGGTTGTCGTCCTTGTCCAGGCTGCCGTTTTCCACCGCGCGGATTTCTTCGCGGATGCGGATCATCGCTTCACAGAAGCGATCCAGTTCTTCTTTGGACTCGCTTTCGGTCGGTTCGATCATCAGCGTGCCGGCGACCGGGAAGGACATGGTCGGGGCGTGGAAACCGAAGTCGATCAGGCGCTTGGCCACGTCATCGACGCTGATACCGCTGGTTTCCTTCAGCGGGCGCAGGTCGAGAATGCATTCGTGCGCTACCAGTCCGTTGCTGCCGGTGTACAACACAGGATAGTGCTCTTCCAGGCGACGGGCGATGTAGTTGGCGTTGAGGATCGCCATCTGCGAAGCGCGCTTGAGGCCGGCGCCACCCATCATGCGGATGTACATCCAGGTGATCGGCAGGATGCTGGCGCTGCCGAACGGCGCCGCGCAGACCGCGCCCTGCTTGTTTTCCATGTGTGCGTGACCCGGCAGGAACGGCGCCAGGTGCGACTTGACGCCGATCGGGCCGACGCCCGGACCGCCACCGCCGTGCGGGATGCAGAAGGTTTTGTGCAGGTTCAGGTGCGAGACGTCGCCGCCGAACTTGCCTGGTGCACAGAGGCCGACCATGGCGTTCATGTTGGCGCCGTCGATGTACACCTGGCCGCCGTTGTCGTGAATGATCGCGCAGATCTCGCCGATGGCTTCTTCGAACACGCCGTGGGTCGACGGGTAGGTGATCATCAGTGCGGCGAGGTTTTCGCGGTGTTCCAGGGCCTTGGCGCGCAGGTCGTCGATGTCGACGTTGCCGCGGGCGTCGCAGGCGGTCACCACCACGCGCATACCGGCCATGTGGGCGGTGGCCGGGTTGGTGCCGTGGGCCGAGGACGGGATCAGGCAGATGTCGCGGCGGTCATCGCCACGGCTCTGGTGGTAGGCGCGGATGGCCAGCAGGCCGGCGTACTCACCCTGGGAACCGGCGTTCGGTTGCAGCGACACGGCGTCGTAGCCGGTGGCGGCGCAGAGCATCGCTTCCAGTTCCGAGGTCAGTTGCAGATAGCCCTGGCTTTGCGCGGCGGGGGCGAACGGGTGCAGGTTGCCGAATTCGGCCCAGGTCACCGGGATCATTTCGCTGGCGGCGTTGAGCTTCATGGTGCAGGAGCCCAGCGGGATCATGGTGCGGTCCAGCGCCAGGTCCTTGTCGGCCAGTTTGCGCAGGTAGCGCATCAGCTCGGTTTCGCTGTGATAGCGGTTGAACACCGGGTGTTCGAGGATCGCCGATTGGCGCAGCAGGCCGGCCGGCAGTTGCGCGCCGGTGCTCGCGGCGAGGGCGGCGAAGTCCGGAACGGCCTGGCCGTTGGCGAACAGTGCCCACAGGGCTTCAACGTCAGCCTGACCGCTGGTTTCGTCCAGCGACAGGCCGAGGCGGGCGCTGTCGATCTGGCGCAGGTTGATGCCTTGTGCGCTGGCCTGCTGGTGCAGGTCGGCGGTGGCGCTGCCGGTGGCCAGGGTCAGGGTGTCGAAGAAGCTGCCAGTCTCGACGGCGACGCCCAGGGCGGACAGGCCGGCCTTGAGGATCGCGGTCAGGTGGTGGGTGCGCGCGGCGATCTGCTTCAGGCCCTGCGGACCGTGGTAGACGGCGTACATGCTGGCGATGTTGGCCAGCAGCACCTGGGCGGTGCAGATGTTGCTGGTGGCTTTCTCGCGGCGGATATGTTGCTCGCGGGTCTGCATGGCCAGACGCAGGGCGGTCTTGCCGAAGCGGTCGATGGACACGCCGACCAGGCGGCCCGGCATGTCGCGCTTGAACGCATCGCGGGTGGAGAAGTAGGCGGCGTGCGGGCCACCGAAGCCCAGCGGGACACCGAAGCGCTGGGCGCTGCCGATGGCGACGTCGGCGCCGAATTCACCCGGCGGGGTCAGCAGGGTCAGGGCCAGCAGGTCGGCGGCGACCGCGACCAGGGCGTTGGCGGCGTGGAAGCGTTCCACCAGCTCGCGGTAATCGAAGACTTCACCGTTGCTCGCCGGGTATTGCAGCACGGCGCCGAAGAAGCGGCTGACGTCGGTCAGTTCGCGTTCGTCGCCCACCACCACTTCGATACCCAATGGCTCGGCGCGGGTGCGCAGGACGTCGAGGGTCTGCGGATGGCAATGCACGGAGGCGAAGAAGGCGTGGCTGCTCTTGTTCTTGCTCAGGCGCTTGCAGAAGGTCATGGCTTCGGCGGCGGCGGTGGCTTCGTCGAGCAGCGAGGCGTTGGCGATCGGCAGGCCGGTGAGGTCGCTGATCAGGGTCTGGAAGTTCAGCAGCGCTTCCAGGCGGCCTTGGGAAATTTCCGGCTGGTACGGGGTGTAGGCGGTGTACCAGGCCGGGTTTTCCAGGAGGTTGCGCAGGATCGGGGCCGGGGTGTGGCAGTTGTAGTAGCCCTGGCCGATGTAGCTTTTGAACAGTTGGTTCTGGCCGGCGATGGCTTTCAGTGCGGCGAGGGCGTCGGCCTCGCTTTGCCCTTCGCCCAGTTCCAGCACGCTGGTGCCCTTGATGCTGTCGGGGATGACCGCGGCGCTCATGGCGTCCAGCGAGTCGAAGCCGAGGGTGGCGAGCATGTGCTGCTCATCGGCCTGGCGCGGGCCGATGTGGCGAGCGATGAATTCGTTGGCGGTGCCGAGGTTGATGGTCATGGCGGATTTCCTCAAGCGTCGGCGTTGGCGTTGAGCAGGCGGTCGTAGGCGTCCTGGTCGAGCAGTTGCGCGATGGCGCCGGCGTCGGCCGGGATGAAGCGGAAGAACCAGCCTTCGCCCAGCGGGTCTTCGTTGACCAGTTCCGGGCTGTCTTGCAGCAGTTCGTTGACCGCGACCACTTCGCCGTCCAGTGGCATGTACACGCCGCTGGCGGCTTTCACCGATTCCACGGTGGAGGCTTCGGCGCCCTTGGCGTAGTGCTGCAGTTCCGGCAGTTGCACATAGACCACGTCACCCAGCGCGTTCTGGGCGTAGGCGGTGATACCCACGGTGACGCTGCCGTCGGCTTCGGCGCGCAGCCATTCGTGATCTTCGGTAAAACGCAACTCGCTCATGGAAACTCCTCAGGGGCCGCTGCCGCGGCCGGATGCGGTGATGGCCCGCTGTGCGGGCTCTGGCTGGAGTTTCCATAGCAAGTTTGCGGCCATTATTAAAAAGCTCAATAAAATCAACAGTTTGACTGAATTTAATTGACCGTTTTCAACGTGGCGTGTAACGAAATCGCTACGGGGCTTTTGCCGGATAAAAGCCGAACGGGATCAAACCCCTTCGGTGGCGTGGTTATTACCCTGTGTAGCGAATTCGTTCCGCTGTAGCGTTTTCGATACGAACTCAGGCTTTGCCGGAGATTCCGTACTTGCGCAGGCGGTGGGCGATGGCGGTGTGGGAGGTTTGCAGGCGGCTGGCCAGTTGCCGTGTCGAGGGGTAGCTGGCGTAGAGCTTTTCCAGCAGGTTGCGTTCGAAGTCTTCCACCGCCTGTTCCAGGCTGGCGACTTCGCCGTCGTGTTCGCGGGCCACTGCGGTGCCAGCGATATCCAGGTCGCCGATGTCCACCAGGCTGTTTTCGCTGATGGCGGCGGCGCGGAAGATCACGTTCTGCAGTTGCCGCACGTTACCCGGCCAGCGGTTGCCCAGCAGCGCCGGGTAGGTGGTCGGGGCCAGCCGGCAAAGCGGGCGCTGGATCTGCGTGCAGGCCTGCTGCATGAAGTAGCGGGCCAGCAGCAGGATGTCCTGGCCGCGTTCGCGCAGCGGCGGGACTTCGAGGTTGAGCACGTTGAGGCGGTAGAACAGGTCTTCGCGGAAGGTGCCTTCGCCGACCATCTTTTCCAGGTTGCGGTGGGTGGCGCTGAGGATGCGCACGTTGACGCGGACCTCGCGGTCGCCGCCGACCCGGCGGAAACTGCCGTCGCTGAGAAAGCGCAGCAGCTTGGCCTGCAGGTACGGCGACATCTCGCCGATTTCGTCGAGAAATACCGTGCCCTGGTTGGCCAGTTCCATCAGCCCCGGCTTGCCGCCGCGCTGGGCGCCGGTGAAGGCGCCGGGGGCGTAGCCGAACAGCTCGCTTTCGGCGAGGTTCTCCGGCAGGGCCGCGCAGTTCAGGGCGAGAAACGGCGCCGCATGACGGCTGCTGATAGCGTGACAGGCGCGGGCCACCAGCTCCTTGCCGGTGCCGGTTTCACCGTGAATCAGCAATGGCGCATCGAGGGCCGCGACACGCAGGGCGCGGGTCTTGAGGGTGCGGATGGGTGGCGAGTCACCGAGCAGGGCGTCGAAGCCTTCGGCGTGGTCGTGGTGCAGGGCCGACAGGCGTTCGCCGATGCGGTTGGGCGGGTACAGGGTGACCAGCGCGCCGGCATCGGTGATCGGTGTGGCGTCCAGCAGCAGGGTCTGGCCGTTGAGCGTCACTTCGCGCATGGGCAGATGGAAGCCCTGCTCGATCAGGGTGTCGAGCAGCCCCGGGGCGTCGAACAGTTCGGCGATGGAGCGTCCGGCCGGTTCCTGGCCGCACAGCGCGATCAGCGCCGGGTTGGCGAGCAGGATGTGGCCGGCGCTGTCCAGCGTCAGGACCGGATCACTCATGGCTGCCAGCAGCGCATCGAGCTGCAGGTGACGGCGCTGGCCCGGCAGGATGTCGACCACGCGTACGGTCTGCACGCCGTGGACGTTGAGCAGGGCATCGTGGAGTTCTTCGAGAACGGCGGGGCTCAGGGTCGGCGCGTCGATGTAGACGTTCGGCGGCACCATCTCCACGGCATCCAGGTTGAGATGGCGGGCACCGAGCAGGGCGAGGACTTCCTGGGTGATGCCGACGCGGTCGATGAAGCTGACGTGGATGCGCATGAGGTGGGAGAGGTTCGGCTGGAAAGCGGCGATTATGCCCTGTTATTCAACCGGCTGGCACGGGCAGGGTGGGAACTGGCCAGCCAGCCCCACAGGGAGAATCAGGCGAGCGAATCGGGGTTGATCGGGTCGCCGGACCTTACGCCGAGCTTGTCGCGGATGTCTTCGAACATCGCATCGTAATGGGTTTTATGTACCGAGGTGACGATGCCTTTCACCGGAATGCCGTGTTTATGCGCGACGTCTTCGATGATGCCGGCGAAGTTGTACCAGTTGTTCTTGTTGACGGAGAAGGTCTCGTCCACCGTCTTGTCCTGGATGATGCCGTGCAGCCGAAAAGTGATGCTCTTGCCTTCCTTGGGGTCCTGAACCGCTTCGTAATCGACGCAGTAGTTGTAGCTGTAGTCATCCTTGGTCAGCGCTTTTCGTTCGATGTGCAGATGACCAGGTTCGAATTGTGCCATGACAGGCTCCTTGAACAGTTGAAACAGGCGGGCCCGCCAGCAGGCCCGCCCGGAGCTTCAACGATAGCTGATGCCTGGCGAGGCCGTACTGACCCGGGTACCGGCTTTGCCTTTGACGATATCTTCGATATCGCTCAGCGAGCCGATCACCGCGACTTTGCCTGTGTGACGGGCGAAATCGCAAGCGGCCTGGACTTTCGGGCCCATGGACCCGGCGGCGAAGCCCAGGCGTTCCAGTTCATCTGGATGGGCCTGGGCGATGGCTTTCTGCGTCGGCTTGTTGAAGTCGATGTAGGCAGCGTTGACGTCGGTGGCGATCACCAGCAGATCGGCTTCCAGTTGCTCGGCCAGCAGCGCCGAGCACAAGTCCTTGTCGATCACCGCTTCGATGCCCTGCAGCTTGCCGTCCGCACCATACATGGTCGGAATGCCGCCGCCACCGGCACAGATCACGATACTGCTCTTTTCCAGCAGCCATTTGATCGGGCGGATTTCGAAGATGCGCTTGGGTTTCGGGCTGGCCACCACGCGGCGGTACTTGTCGCCGTCGGGGGCGATGGCCCAGCCTTTTTCCTTGGCCAGGCGCTCGGCGTCTTCCTTGCTGTAGACCGGGCCGATGGGCTTGGTGGGGTTCTGAAAGGCGGGGTCCTTGGCGTCCACTTCGACCTGGGTGAGCAGGGTGGCGAAGGGCACTTCGAAGTCCAGCAGGTTGCCCAGTTCCTGTTCGATCATGTAGCCGATCATGCCTTCGGTTTCAGCGCCGAGAACGTCCAGCGGGTAGGGCGTGACCGAGGTGTAGGCCGCCGCCTGCAACGACAGCAGGCCCACTTGCGGGCCGTTGCCGTGGGCGATGACCAGTTGGTTGCCGGGATGGATCTTGGCGATCTGTTCGGTGGCGATGCGGATATTGGCGCGCTGATTGTCGGCCGTCATGGGTTCGCCACGACGCAGCAGCGCGTTTCCGCCTAGTGCAACAACGATGCGCATGATGTGTGTCCTTTTTCTCTGGAGCCTTTCGCGAGCAAGCTCGCTCCTACCGGGGGCTGTGTGTGTCGATCCCTGTAGGAGCGAGCTTGCTCGCGATTGCTGTTTACAGGTCAGCCAGCGTCGAAACCAGGATCGCCTTGATCGTGTGCATGCGGTTTTCCGCTTGCTCGAAGGCGATGCAGGCCGGCGATTCGAACACGTCGTCGGTGACTTCGATGCCGTTGGACAGGTGCGGGTACTGCTCGGCGATCTGTTTGCCGACCTTGGTGTCGGAGTTGTGGAACGCCGGCAGGCAGTGCATGAACTTGGCCCGCGGGTTGCCGGTGGCTTTCATCAGCTCGGCGTTGACCTGGTACGGCAGCAGTTGCTGGATGCGTTCGCCCCAGGCTTCAACCGGCTCGCCCATCGATACCCAGACGTCGGTGTGCACGAAGTCCACGCCCTTGACCGCGGCTTTCGGGTCTTCGGTCAGGGTGATGCGGGCGCCGCTGTCTTCCGCGTATTTCTTGCAGCGGGCGACGAGGTCGTCATGCGGCCACAGGGCTTTCGGCGCGGCGATGCGCACGTCCATGCCGAGCTTGGCGCCGATCAGCAGCAGCGAGTTGCCCATGTTGTTGCGGGCGTCGCCCAGGTAGGCGTAGCTGATGTCGTGGATCGGCTTGTCGGCATGCTCACGCATGGTCAGCACGTCGGCGATCATCTGGGTCGGGTGGTACTCGTCGGTCAGGCCGTTGAACACCGGCACGCCGGCGAACTTGGCCAGTTCTTCGACCACTTCCTGCTTGAAGCCGCGGTACTCGATGGCGTCGTACATGCGCCCGAGCACCCGCGCGGTGTCCTTCATGCTTTCCTTGTGGCCGATCTGCGAGGAGTTCGGGTCGATGTAGGTGACGTTGGCGCCCTGGTCATAGGCGGCCACTTCGAAGGCGCAGCGGGTGCGGGTCGAGGTTTTCTCGAAGATCAGGGCGATGTTGTTGCCCTTCAGGTGCTGCTGCTCGGTGCCGGTGTATTTCGCCCGTTTCAGGTCGCGGGACAGGTCCAGCAGGTAACGCAACTCGCGCTCGGTGTGATGTTCAAGGCTGAGCAGGTTGCGGTTGTGAATGTTGAACGCCATGGTGATTCTCCTTGGATTCGGTGATCGGCCCCGACCGCGCCGGATAAGCGCGGCCAGGGTGATGGACGTTTAGTAATCGATAGGGTCGCGGACGATCGGGCAGGTCATGCAGTGACCGCCGCCGCGGCCACGGCCCAGCTCGCCGGCGCTGATGGTGATGACTTCGATGCCGGCCTTGCGCAGCAGAGTGTTGGTGTAGGTGTTGCGGTCGTAGCCGATGACCACGCCGGGCTCCAGCGCCACCACGTTGTTGCCGTCATCCCATTGCTCGCGTTCGGCGGCAAAGCTGTTGCCGCCGGTTTCGACGACGCGCAGCTCTTTCAGGTTGAGGGACTCGGCAACCACTTCGATGAACGACTTGTGCTCGCGACGAACGTCCAGGCCGTAAGGCTTGCTGGCGTCCTGGCGAATGACGAACGGCACGATTTCCTTGACCACTTCCGGGAAGACCGTGACCAGGTCGCGGTCGCAGAAGCTGAACACGGTGTCCAGGTGCATTGCTGCGCGGGATTTCGGCAGGCCGGCGACCACGACTTTCTCTACTGCGCCCTTGGCGAACAGGGACTGTGCGAGCTGGCCGATGGCTTGGCGCGAGGTGCGCTCGCCCATGCCGATCAACACCACGCCATTGCCGATCGGCATGACGTCGCCGCCTTCCAGGGTGGCCTGACCGTGGTCTTTATCCGGGTCGCCGTACCAGATTTCGAAGTCGGCGTTGACGAACTCGGGGTGGAATTTGTAGATGGCGCTGGTCAGCAGGGTTTCCTGACGTCGCGCTGGCCAGTACATCGGGTTGAGCGTCACGCCGCCGTAGATCCAGCAGGTGGTGTCGCGAGTGAACTGGGTGTTGGGCAGCGGCGGCAGCAGGAAGCTGGAGTGGCCCAGGTAGTCGCGGTACATCTTGATGACGCTGGCGCCTTCGCTTTCCGGCAGGTCTTCACCGGCGACGCCGCCGATCAGGAACTCGGCAAGACGGCGTGGTTCCAGGCCTTCCAGCCAGCTGCGCACTTCGTTGGTCAGGCCGACACCGACGGTGTCAGGGGTGATCTTGCGGTCCAGAATCCACTTCAGTGCTTCGGGGTTCTGAATGGTTTCAGTCAGCAGGTTGTGCATTTCCAGCACTTCGACACCGCGCTCACGCATCTTGGTGACGAAATCGAAGTGGTCGCGCTTGGCCTGGTTGACCCAGATGACGTCGTCGAACAACAGGTCGTCGCAGTTGCTCGGCGTCAGGCGCTGATGCGCCAGGCCTGGGGAGCAAACCATCACTTTGCGTAGTTTGCCGGCTTCGGAATGGACACCGTACTTAACTTTTTCCGTGGACATGGTTTCTTTCCTCCAAATTGCGAATACGGGGGTTACAGAGTCAGGAAGCCGTCATACAGACCGTAGGCCGCCACCAGGGCGCCAGCGATCACAGCGGCGAAGATCAATTTCTCCACGTTGGTAAAAATCGGTTGGCCGATCTCGCGCTTGGCCTTGGCGAACAGGATCACGCCAGGGGCATAGAGCAGGGCCGAGAGCAGCAGGTATTTGACGCCACCGGCGTACAGCAGCCAGATCGCGTAGATGAGTGCGATGCCGCCGATGATCAGGTCTTTCTTGCGTTCGGCCAGGGCGTTCTCGTAAGTCTCGCTACGCACCGCCAGCAGTACCGCATACGCCGCCGACCACAGGTAAGGCACCAGGATCATCGAGGTGGCGAGGTAGATCAGCGACAGGTAAGTACTGGCCGAGAACAGGGTGATGACCAGGAAGATCTGCACCATCGCGTTGGTCAGCCACAGGGCGTTGGCCGGCACGTGGTTGGCGTTTTCGCGGCGCAGGAACTCCGGCATGGTGTGGTCTTTGGCGGCGGCGAACATGATCTCCGCGCACAGCAGCACCCACGACAGCAGGGCCCCGAGCAGCGAGATGATCAAGCCGACGCTGATCAGCACCGCGCCCCAGTGACCGACCACGTGCTCAAGCACGGCGGCCATCGACGGGTTCTGCAGTTTGGCCAGCTCGGGCTGAGTCATGATGCCCAGCGACAGCACGTTCACCAGCACCAGGAACAGCAGCACAGTGATGAAGCCGATGACGGTGGCCTTGCCCACGTCGGAGCGCTTTTCCGCCCGTGCCGAGAAGATGCTCGCGCCTTCGATGCCGATGAACACCCACACGGTGACCAGCATCATGTTGCGCACCTGATTCATCACGCTGCCCAGGTCCGGGTTCATGCTGCCCCAGATGTCAGCGGTGAAAATGTCCAGCTTGAAGGCGAACAGCGCGATGAGGATGAACAGCGCCAGCGGCACGACCTTGGCGATGGTGGTCACCAGGTTGATGAACGCCGCCTCCTTGATCCCGCGTAGCACCAGGAAGTGCACGGCCCAGAGCAGCACGGAGGCGCCGACGATGGCCGCCGGGGTGTTGCCCTCGCCGAAGATCGGGAAGAAGTAGCCGAGGGTGCTGAACAGCAGCACGAAGTAACCGACGTTACCCAGCCAGGCGCTGATCCAGTAACCCCAGGCTGACGAGAAGCCCATGTAGTCGCCGAAACCGGCCTTGGCATAGGCATACACCCCGCCATCCAGGTTGGGTTTGCGGTTGGCCAGGGTCTGGAACACGAAGGCCAGGGTCAGCATGCCGACGGCGGTAATCGCCCAGCCAATCAGAACGGCGCCGACATCGGCACTGGCAGCCATGTTTTGCGGTAATGAGAAGATCCCGCCACCAATCATGGAGCCGACTACAAGTGCGACCAGCGCACCCAGTCGAAGTTTTCCGGGAGTGTCTGACATGGTTTGCTCCATTTCAGAAGAGAGAGGCTCAACAATAAAACGATTGTTCGAATCGGATGCTGACTCAGGTCAGTTCATTGGTACATTCCATTGTTGGTGAATGACTGAAAGAGCCACCGATAGATGCCGTCATCTTTCCGGAAGCCTTGTGCTACGCCGCCTCTGCGAATATAGAGTGATCGCTCGGTCGGCTCGCGAGAGTTGAAACTAGCCCCTTTCCATGAATTCGCAACCTTTTAGCGAGAAAAAATCTTATTTACTTGATGAAGCGGAATTAGTGCACAAAACTCTCCGATAAGTGTGCGTTCTTTAGAGGTAAGGGTTATTAAATTAGTTTGCTTATAACCACAAGTTAGTAAAAAAATCTGTACAGGCTTATTTGCTGGAAAACTACGAAAAAATAGGGGATTTAAATGTCCGAACCGGGACAAAAGTTGCGCTTGGGTGCACTTGTGGCATTGGTGGTGGGGTCGATGATCGGCGGCGGGATCTTTTCCCTGCCGCAGAACATGGCTGCACGTGCCGATGTCGGCGCGGTGCTGATCGGCTGGGGCATTACCGCCATCGGCATGCTGGCGCTGGCCTTCGTGTTCCAGAGCCTGGCCAACCGCAAGCCGGAACTCGACTCCGGCGTGTATGCCTACGCCAAGGCCGGCTTCGGCGACTACATGGGGTTCTCGTCGGCGTGGGGTTACTGGATCAGCGCCTGGCTGGGCAACGTCGGTTATTTCGTGCTGCTGTTCAGCACCCTCGGCCTGTACTTCCCGGCCTTCGGCGAAGGCAACACACCGCTGGCCATCGGCTGCGCCTCGCTGCTGCTGTGGTCGGTGCATTTCCTGGTGCTGCGCGGGATCAAGGAGGCGGCGTTCATCAACCAGGTCACCACGGTGGCCAAGGTCGTGCCGCTGATCCTGTTCATCATCATTGCCGCCGTGGCGTTTCGCATGGACATCTTCACCCGCGACATCTGGGGCCTGAGCAACCCGAGCTTTGGCGGCGTGCTTGACCAGGTGCGCAACATGATGCTGGTGACGGTGTTCGTGTTCATCGGCATCGAGGGCGCGAGTATCTATTCAGGCCGGGCGCAGAAGCGCTCGGACGTCGGCAAGGCCACGGTGATCGGCTTTCTCGGCGTGCTGGCCTTGCTGGTGCTGGTCAACGTGCTGTCGCTGGGGGTGATGACCCAGCCGGAACTGGCGGCGCTGCACAACCCGTCGTTGGCTTCGGTGCTGGAGCATATCGTCGGGCCCTGGGGCGCCTTGCTGATCAGCCTGGGGCTGGCGGTGTCGCTGCTGGGGGCGTTGCTGTCGTGGGCCTTGCTCTGTGCCGAGATCCTCTTTGCCACGGCGCGGGACAAGACCATGCCGCGCTTCCTCACCAAGGAAAACGCCAACCAGGTGCCGGCCAATGCGTTGTGGCTGACCAACTGCATGATCCAGGTGTTCTTGTTGATCACCCTGTTCTCCGCCGGGACCTACACCAGCCTGATCTACCTCGCCTCGTCGATGATCCTGGTGCCGTACCTGTGGTCGGCGGCCTATGCCGTGCTGCTGGCGCTGCGGGGCGAAACGTACGAGGGATTCGCCGGCGCGCGGCGCAAGGATCTGGCGGTGGGCCTGGTGGCGCTGTTGTATGCGGTCTGGCTGTTGTATGCCGGTGGGCTGAAATACCTGCTGCTCTCGGCGCTGCTGTATGCGCCGGGGGTGATCCTGTTCGCCAGGGCCAAGAGAGAACAGGGCCAGCCGCTGTTCACCGGCTGGGAAAAACTGATCTTTGCGGCGGTGCTGGCGGGGGCGGGGCTGGCGGCGTTCGGGTTGTATAGCGGGGTGTTGAGTCTGTGAGGTTTGGCCTTATCGCGACGGTTAGGCGCCCCGACACGTTCGCTCCTACACCGGAAGTAGTTGGGGCATAGCCTCCACAGGACCTCTGAGCGTGTAGGAGCGAGCTTGCTCGCGATCAGCAACTGTCGGACCATCCGGCTTCAACCGACCCCAACCCCGAAGCCGGCCGATCCCATTTCAGCGGTGCGCCGGTCACCAGCAGCGGCGGCTTGAGCCGTCGCGCCGGGCCCCAGGCGGTGTGCTCCGGCCACGCATCGAGGTCATCCACCGTCTCCGCTGCCAACGGCAAATCCGCCGACACCGTCCCCTGTTCTACCAGCCATTTCGCCGTCCGCGCCAGCGATAGCCGCGCCTGGCTGCCCGCTCCGCTGGCCAGGCGCTCGCTCAGGCCGCGAATCGCCGCGGCGGCCATCAGGTAGCCGGTGGCATGATCCAGCGCCTGCACCGGTAGCGGCACCGGGCGACTTGCCTGCTGCCAGCGCATGCCTTCGCGGGCAATGCCGGTGCTCATCTGCACCAGGCTGTCGAAACCCCGCCGCAACCGCCAGGGCCCGGTCCAGCCGTAGGCGTTGAGGCTGACGTCGATCAGGCCGGGGTTCAACCGGCGCCGCTGTTCGTCGCCGTAACCCAGGCGCTCCAGCGCATCGGCGCGATAGCCGTGGATCAGGATGTTGGCCTCACTCAGCAGCCGTTCGAACACGGCCCGGTCGGCAGTCGAGTGCAGGTCCAGCCGCGCGCAGCGCTTGCCCAGGGTGACTTCGGCGGCGACGCCGGGTTCGTCCCAGCCGGGCGGGTCGATACGCAATACATCCGCGCCGAAACCGGCCAGCAGGCGGGTGGCGGTGGGGCCGGCGAGGATCCGCGTCAGGTCCAGCACCCGCACCCCGGCCAGCGGCCGTCCGGGGTTTCCAGTCCAGAGGCTGCGGCTGTCGCTGGCGAAGGTCTGGCGATGAATCAGCGGCTCGGCGTTTACCGCCAGCCCCTGCGGATGGTTCGACCAGTCCTGGCAACCGCGCATCTGCGCCGCGCAGCCGCCAGACTCGACGATGGCGTCTTCCAGTTCCCCCGCCGACCAGCCCAGCACCTGCCGCGCCATGGCTTCGCGGTCGCTGGCAGGGCCCAGCACCCGTTCCGCCACGGCGCGATGGTGCGGGGCGTTGGTGTGCAGGCGGATCCAGCCGTCGCGGGTCTGATAGTCGCCGGCGATCGGGTCCCACAACGGTGGCACCTGCCAGCCGCGCGGGCGCAGGCTGCTGGCGAACCAGAAGGCGCTCAGGCGGCGGTCTACCTGGACGCTGGGGTATTCGCCGGTCTGCTGTTCCAGGAGATCGGCGATAGCGATCCCTGCTGCGGCGATGCTCACGGCGGCTATTTCGGTCACGGCGAAGGCCGAGGGCAGGGCGCCCGCGGCGCAAAAGCGCACGGCGTCCTCCGTGGGAGGCGCCAGGGCGAGGTCGTGGGCGATGGTGCCGAGCCTGTTCAGCATCGTTTGTCCCTCCTTGAGTCGAAGGGACAAGTGCAGTACATCCCGGCGCGTCGGTCAAACCTTGAACTGATCCATCAGCTTCATCTGCTGCGACGACAGGCTGTTGAGCTGGCTGCTGACCTGCGCCGACTGGTCGGCCTGATGGGTCAGGGTCTCGGTCACGCTGCGGATTGCCGAGACGTTGCGGTTGACCTCCTCGGCCACCGCGCTCTGTTCTTCGGCGGCGCTGGCGATCTGCAGGTTCATGTCGCTGATCACCGTCACCGCTTCGCTGATGCGGTCCAGCGCCTTAACTGCGTGGGTGATCTGGCCGGCGTTTTCCTGGGCTTTCTCGTGGCTGGCGTGCATGGTCGCGACGACGTCGCGGGTGTGGGTTTGCAGGCGCTCGATCACATGGCGGATTTCTTCCACTGAGTCTTGCGTGCGCTTGGCCAGGTTGCGCACCTCGTCGGCGACCACCGCGAAGCCGCGACCGCTCTCGCCGGCGCGGGCCGCTTCAATGGCGGCGTTGAGGGCCAGCAGGTTGGTCTGCTCGGCGATGCTGCGGATCACTTCCAGTACCGAACCGATCTGCTCGCTGGTGCTGGCCAGGGTTTCCACTTCGCCCACCGCCAGGCTGACGGTGTCGGCCAGGTGAGCGATATCGCGGGTGCTGCGCTCGATGATCGCCATGCCTTCGCGGGCCGAACGGTCAGCGCCACGGGCGGCTTCAGCGGCGCTGGAGGCGCTGTTGGCAACGTCGTGGGCGGTGGCGCTCATCTCGTTGGAGGCGGTGGCTACCTGATCGATTTCGCGGAACTGCACATGCATGCCTTCGCTGGTGCGGCGGGCGATGTCCGAAGACTGGTCGGCGGTGGCGCGGGCCTGGGTGATGCTCTGCTTGATCTGCGCGATGGTCGGTTGCAGCTTGTCGAGGAAGCGGTTGAAGCCCTGGGTCAGGCGGCCCAGCTCATCGCGACGGCTGTAGTTCAGGCGCTGGGTCAGGTCGCCTTCGCCGCTGGCGATATCTTCGAGCATGTGCGCCACGCTATTGATCGGGCGGGTCACGCCGGTAGCGGTCAGCCACATCAGCAACAGCCCGCCGAGGCCGGCGAGGGTGGCGAACAGCAGCACCTTCAGGGTGCCGGCGGTGCGGGCGTCATCGAGGGTTTTCTGCAGGCTGATGGCGTCGGCCAGCAGTACGTTGCGCGGCAGGTCGATCACGATGCCCCAGGGCTTGCTGTCGCTGATCGGCTGCACCGGGAACAGGGCGCGCACATTCGCGTCGCGTTCGAACACTTGCGGCTGGCCGCTGGCGAACGCCTGCAGCAGTTGCTTGCCGTGTTCACCGAAGGCGTCTTCGATTTTCTTGCTGACCAGCGCGGGATCGTTGCTGTTGGCTGCCAGCACACCGCTGGACGAGGCGATGGTCAGGTGCCCGGCGCCGTTGAACAGCGATTGCTGGGCTTTCACCGCAGCGCTTTGCAGCGAGTCGAGAGCGATATCGACGCCGGTCACGCCGATGACCTTGCCACCTTCCACCAGCGGCAGGGTGATGCTGGTCATCAGCACCCGTTTGCCGCCGACCGTATCGGCATAGGGCTCCAGCAGGCAGGGTTTGCCGCTGTCGCGGGAGCAGGTGTACCAGACGTTGAACGGCGAGCCGCTGAGGGTGAGCTCGGTGTTGTTCAGTTCGGTGTTGCCGATGACCGTGTTCAGGGCGCTGCCCTGAGCCCGGCTCCAGTAGCTGCCGAAGCGGCCGCTGGCGCCGCTCAGGCGGGCCTCGTCGTTGGCGAATTCGCTGTCGCGACCGTCGAGGGTATCGGGCTCGAAGGCCATCCAGACGCCGAGCAGCTCGGGGTTGCGCTCGAAGGTGGTGCGCAATGCCTGGTTGATCGCCTGGCGCAGGTCACCGGCCGGGATCGACTGGCGCTGACCCAGGCGCCGCAGGTCGAGAACCTGGTCGGCGAGCGCGGTGGCCACCGTCTGGCTGTCGCTGAAGGTGCGTTGCAGCAACTCGGCTTTTTCGCTGGCGCGGGCCAGCAGCAGGGCCTGGACGTTGCGGGTGAGCATGGCGCTGCTGGCCTCGCCCACCAGAGCATCGTTCTGGCGTGACTGGTAGAGGTTGATACCAACGATCAGGGCGACCACGCCCAACAGGCTTATCCCGGACAGCAGGATGATTTTCAGGCGGATGGAGAGCGTGTCGAACATGGACGTACTCGCTAAATGGGCAATTATTTTTTTAAGCCTGACGGTTCGATTCGCCAGGTCCCTCTTAGCGGTATCAGGCCATCGGCCCGGAAACTTTAGCCGTGAGCGCGCGCCGACGAGCGGTTTTTCAGGTCAATGGGTACCGATTCCGGGCGCGACCAGATCCACAGGTTGCCCAGGCTCATGCCGCCGATGGCGAGAAACACCGGCCAGCGGTGCTCGAGGAACACCAGCATCACGGTGGCGCAGAGCAGCATGCTGAGGGTGGCGCTGACTTTGGCGCGGCGCTGGATCACCTTGCCGTTGCGCCAGTTATGCAGGATCGGGCCGAACAGCCGGTGGTTTTCCAGCCAGGCACTCAAGCGCGGCGAGCTGCGGGTGGCGGCCCAGGCGGCGAGGAGAATGAATTCGGTGGTGGGCAGGCCGGGCACGACGATGGCGATCAGGCCGATGCCCAGGCTGACGTAGGCCAGCAGGCCATAGAGCAGACGGGACAGTTTGGAGCGGAGTGGCTGGGTCATGGGCTCGTCGACGGCACGGTTGGGTGATCCGGCCATCATGATGATGGCCGGCGCACACTTAGGCCAGTTCGGCTTTAGGCGCAGTTGCGTAAGCGTGTTTCAGCAACTGGGTGAAACGCTCGAAGGCGGCGACCGCGCCCTGTTCGGCGGCGGCGTCTTCTTCCGGGCTCAGTTCCAGGCTGTCGAGGGTGCGGGTGAAGCTCTTCCAGCCTTCGGCACGGCCGCCAGCAGGTTCGCCGAGGTGACGGGCGCCGAAGCTGTCGGACAGCTCAAGGGCGGCGGCGCGCTTGATCAGGAAGGCGGCGCCGAGCTTGGAGCCTTCGGAGACGAACAGCCAGGCCAGGGCGGCGCCCAGGCTCGGGTTCTGCAGGGCGCCAGGGAAATCGGCGGGCACGGCGGTGTCGAGGTCGGCCAGGTCCAGGCGTGCGGCGTCGGCGCGGCAGCGGTCGGCCAGGTCAGGGAAAATGGCGATCAGTTTCGGATCGGTGTACAGCGCTTTCAGTTCGTTCTGGAACAGGTACTGGGCGACCACGAAGCGGGCGAAGTTCTCGCGGGTTTCGAACGGTGCGTGGGATTTGACCAGAGCGTCCAGTTCGGCGTGCGGTGCGTGGGTAACCTGGTTCAGGCGTTGCGAGCGCAGGGCGGCGCGTTCGGTGTTGGCTGTCATTGAGAATTCCTTGCGAATGGGGCGGGCCTTGTAACTAGACGTGCAAGGAGACGCGCGACAGTAAAAAAACCTCACCTTTGCGGGGTGAGGTTTTTTGGCGGGGCCGGCTTGATGAGGCCGGTATGGCCTCGAATTACCTCAGATCAGATATCCCACACCAGATTGATCGCAAAGTTGCGACCCGGCATGGTCAGGCGATCCATGTTGGCCGGCGCGGTGGCGGCAGCTTCGCCCAGGCCGTCGTAGCCGCGGACGTCATCCCACTGCCAGTATTTCTTGTCGGTCAGGTTGTACAGGCCGGCGTTGACGGTGACGTCGTCGGTGACCTTGTAGAACCCGGTCAGGTCGAGCACGCCGTAGCCCGGGCTGCGGAACTGTTTGCTGGTGCCGTCCGGGGCGAAGAAGCTCTGGTCGTCGACCCGGTTCTTGCGCTTGACCAGTGTCCAGCTGACCAGTGCACCGTACTGCTCCTGCTCGTAGCCCAGGCCGAACACGCCGGTCAGCGGGTTCACGCTGTTGATCGGCTGGCCGGTGTCTTCGTTCTTGCCCCAGGCGTAGGCCAGCGAGGCCTGGGTGTACAGGCCGGCAGGTGCGCCGAAGTGATCGAGGTTCAGACGGCCTTTGAACTCCGCGCCCTTGATGGTGGCGTTCTTGATGTTGTTGGCTTCGAAGTCCTTGTTGATGTCAGAGCCCTGCACCGCGTCTTCGTTGATGAAATCGCGGTACTTGTTATAGAACACCGCCACATCGAAGTTGCCCGCGTCGAAGTTGCCGCGCAGACCGGTTTCGTAGCTCTTGCTCTTCTCCGGTTCCAGGTTCGGGTTGCCCTGCACGCTGTAGCCCTGGCCCGGGTTTTCGAAGCGACCGTAGAGCGCCTTGGCGGTCGGGGTGCGGAAGCCCTCGGCGTACTGGCCGTACCAGGTGTAGTTGTCGTTGAAGGCGTAGGTCACGCCGAACTTGGGCGAGACGCGGTGCCATTTCTTTTCTTCCAGGTTGACCGGCTCGTTGGTGGACGCGATGCCGCGCAGGAACTCGTCGGTGGCGCGAGGCTTGAGGCGGGTCTGGTCGTAGCGCACGCCCGGCAGGAAGGTCCACTGGTTCCAGCGGATTTCATCCTGGGCGAAGGCGCTGTAGGTGTTGACGGTCGGGTCCGGGAAGTCGCTGACTTCGACCAGCGCGCTGGACGCCAGCGGACGCCCGGCGACGCAGCCGAAACCGGTGGTCAGGCAGGTGGCGGTGCCGCTGCGCGAGCCGGTGACCTTGTTCTGCTTGAAGGTCGCGCCATAGGTCAGCAGATGTTCGGTTTCACCAAGGCTGAAGGCCTTGTCCAACTGGGCGTCGAGGATCCACTGACGGTCCTTGTAGGTGGTCTTGCGATCGCGGTACAGGGTGTAGACCATCGGCCGGTAGATTTCTTCGGTGCGCTGGTCGGTCTTGCCGATCTGGTAGTTAAGGCTCCACTTCACGTGGTCGGCCAGCAGGCTGTCGAGGCCGAACTCGTTGGCGATGCCGATGCGCTCGCGGGTGACCACGTCACTGCCGGTGCGGTTCTGGTAGAAGTTCAGCGGGCTCGGGGTGAACGGGCCGCCGACGGCGCTTTTCTGGTTGAGGTCGCGGTCGTCCTTGTAGTGCTCGTAGGTCAGCGCCAGGCGTGCGTCGTCGGCGTAGTTCCAGCCCAGCTTGGCGAGCACGTTGGTGGTTTGCACGTCCTCGGGGTTGGCGGCGGTGCGGTTCAGGCCGGTACCGCCGTGGTCGGCGTAGGACTCGGTCTCGTGACCGTCGCGACGGCTCAGGTGCAGCAGGCCGTCGAAGTCACCCTGGCGGGCGGCCACGGTGCCGGATTTGAGCCAGCTGTTGTCGGCCGAGCTGTAGCCGGTTTTCAGGCGGGCGCCGACGTCCTGGCCGGGCTTGATGATGTCGTCCGGGTCGAGGGTGAAATAGCTCACCGCGCCGCCGATGGCGTTGCTGCCGTAGAGCACCGAGGCCGGGCCGCGGAGGATTTCCACGCGCTTGACGATTTCCGGGTCGACGTAATTGCGCTGGGTTTGCGCGTACGGGCCGAAGAAGTAGCTGTCGGGAATGGCCACGCCGTCGATCTGGGTGAGGATTCGCTCGCCGTCGATGCCGCGGATGTTGTAGCCGTTCAGGCCGCTGCGCTGGCCGGTGCCGCTGACCGACACGCCCGGTTCGTAGCGCACCAGATCCTTGATGCTGTTGACGTTCTGCCGGTCGAGCTGTTCGCGGGTCTGCACGGTGACGGTGCTGGGCACCTGGCTGACGTCCTGGGCGCTGCGGGTGGCGCTGACGGTCACCTGTTGCAGGGCGATGGCCTGGGATCGGGTGCGCTCGATCACCACGTTGTTGTTGCTGAGCTTGCGGTAGTTCAGGCCGGTGCCGGTCAGCAGGCGCTGCAGGGCTTGCTCGGGCGACAGGGAGCCTTGCACGCCCGGCGAGGCGACGCCTTCGGCCAGTTCGGCGGACAGGCCGATCTGCCAGCCGGTGACCGCGGTGAAGGCGTTCAGTGCCGAAACCAGTGGTTGCTGGGCGATGGCGAAGCGGTAGTCACCCATGCGCTGGGCCGGGGCTTGCGCCGGTTCGGCGGCCAGGGCCGGCAGGCTGCAGGCGCCGCTGGCGAGCATGGCCAGGGTCAACAGGGACAGCGTGCAACGCTGCAGGCCTGGTGTACGTGGGGTGACTCGACGGGTGGATCCGGTAGACATCGAAAAGCGCTCCCTGTCGCGCGTTGTTATAGGATGCGTCCGACTCAAAAATAAGAATCAGTTGCATTGGCTATAACGAGACGTGTGACGGCAGGGGATCGCGTAAAAAAAGGTTTCTGTTCTCTGATGACGCTGTAGGAGCGAGCTTGCTCGCGAAGGCCACCCCACACGGTGGGTGGTTGAACCTGCCGTGGCGGCGGAAGGGGCCGGCAGCGTGGCCACCTAGACCCCCCAAAGCCCAACCCTAAAAAATCAGCGGATCAGTTGAGGATCACAACGGCAGGAAATTCCCGGACCTGCGCCGAGGTGATATGGGCCAGGGAACGCACGGCTTCGAGCGGCTGGTCGAGGCGATAATTGCCGGTCACCGCGACCTGATCGAGCGCGCCGTTGGTGCTGATGATCCAGCCGGGGTAGTAGCGGCGCAGTTCGGCGAGCACCTGGCTCAGCGGGCAGTTCTCGAAGATCAGCCGGCCTTCGACCCAGGCCAGGTCTTTCTGCAGGTCGGCGCGTTCGCGCTGGCTGAAACCGTTGGGGCCGACGCGGATGCTGTCGCCGCTGCTCAGGCGAATGCGCTGGTCGCTGCTGGCGAGCAGGTCGACATCGCCGCGCTGGACCCGCACCTGGGCTTCGCCATTGAGATAGCGCACGGCGAAATCGCTGTCGCGCACGCTGGCACGCAACGGCCCGGCCTGCAGTTCAAGCGGCTGGGTACGCCCGGCAGTCACTTCGAAGAAGGCTTCGCCCTGATACAGGCGGGCAACGCGCTGGCGGGTGTCGATGTCGCTGGAGAACGCCGAGTTGGTGTTAAGCAGCACCCGCGAACCATCGTCCAGTTGCACGCGCTGGCGCTCGCCGACCACGGTGAGGTGATCGGCTTGCAAACGCACGGGCAGGTTGCCGACGGTAAACACGCCGACCAACAACACCGCCGCCGTCGCCAGCGGTTTCCAGTGTGGACGCAGGCGGGCGAGAGGCGAAGGTTTGCGTTTTTCATGCAACTGGCCCGCAGCCTGGCGCAGGGTGTTGCCGTTCCACAATGCTTCGGCTTCGACGTAGGCGGGGGCGTTGGCGGGGTCGGCTTCGAGCCAGGCTTCGAAGGCCTGGGTGTCTTCGGCGCTGGCGCATTGCAGGCGGATCAGCCAGTCCAGGGCCTCGCCCATGGCTCTGTCGCAGGCAGCCGGGTCCGGCGGCGAAGGGCTATGAGAGGGGTGGTCTGTCACGGGTGATCCTTGCGGCGAGGCGGGCGTAGATGGACGTCATGATCGGGGCTAACGACGGATCAGGCAAGCGGCCATCAGTTACCGTTGAGTCGATCGGCCACACCCATGCAGATCGCCATGATCAGTTTCAGTTCCTTCTGCACGGTGCTGGCCGAGACGTCCAGTTGCTCGGCGATCTCCAGGTAACTGGCGCCGTGCAGGCGGCTGAGGATGAAGATGCGCTGCTGGCGCGGGGTGAGTTGCGCCAGCGAACTGCTCAGGCGCTTGAGCAGTTGCGCGGCATGGGCGGCGTCTTCGGCGCTGCCCACGGGAGCGGCGACGTTGTGCAGGATTTGTTCGGGCACGTCATCGACCACGGTGCGCGACTGCACCCGGCGCGCGCGCAGGTGATCGAGGGCAAGGTTGCGCGCGGTCTGGAACACGAAGGGCTCCAGGTGTTCGATAGGCCGCTCGCCAAGGGCGCGGGTGACCCGCAGGTAGGTTTCCTGAAGCAGGTCTTCGGCGGTGCTGGGGTTGTCCACCATGCGCTGCAAAGTGCGCAGCAGGGTGACCCGCTGGGCAAGGAAAACGGAGTTGAAGTGGGACTGGCTCACGGCGATACCCGAGCGGAATTTGCTAATGATAATGCTTATCATCAACCCCGTTGGTCAAGCACGAAGTACGACAAGGGTGTCAGTCGTCGTATGAAAATTCCCCGGCTGACACCCGCAAAGCCCCGTCTACCGCGCGCTCCACAGCGCCAGGCAGTTATCCAGCATCCGGTTGGAAAAGCCCCACTCGTTGTCGTACCACGCCATCACCTTGAGCAGTTTGCCGCTGGCCTTGGTGTGGTTGGCGTCGAAGATGGACGACAGCGGGTTGTGGTTGAAGTCGCACGACACCAGCGGCAGGTCGTTGTAGCCGAGGATCGGTGAGTTGCGGCTGGCTTCCTTGAACAGCGCGTTGACCTCCTCGGCGGTGGTTTCGCGGGCGAGGGTGACGGTCAGGTCCACCAGCGACACGTTGATCACCGGCACCCGCACCGCCATGCCGGTCAGTTTGCCGGCCAGTTCCGGCAACACCAGGCCCACCGCTTCGGCGGCGCCGGTCTTGCTCGGGATCATCGACTGGGTCGCGGCGCGGGCGCGGAACGGGTCGCTGTGGTAGCCGTCGGTCAGGCTCTGGTCGTTGGTGTAGGCGTGGATGGTGGTCATCAGCCCTTGCTCGATGCCCAGTTCGCGGTGCAGCACCTGGGCCACCGGGGCCAGGCAGTTGGTGGTGCAGGAGGCGTTGGAGATGATCTGGTGCGAGGCGCGCAGGATGTCGTGGTTGACGCCATAGACTACAGTGGCATCCGCGCCCTTGGCCGGCGCCGAGATGATCACCTTGCGCGCCCCGGCGGCAAGATGGCCGGCCGCCTTGGCGCGGTCGGTGAACAGCCCGGTGCATTCGAACACCACATCGACGGCCTCGGCTTTCCACGGCAACTCCGCCGGGTTGCGGATGGCGCTGACGGCGATCCGGTCGCCATTGACCGTGAGGCTCTCCTGATCGAATTCCACGGTGCCAGCAAAGTGGCCGTGGACGCTGTCGTACTGGAGCAGGTGGGCGTTGATGGCGCTGTCGCCGAGGTCGTTGATGGCGACGACTTGCAGGCCCTGGCGGTAGCCTTGGGTATAGAGTGCGCGGAGCAGGTTGCGGCCGATACGGCCAAAGCCATTGATTGCGATCCGGATGGTCATGGGACACCTCATGCGTCGCGCTGATTTTTGTTGTTTGAATAACTAGATTATTCAGTAACAGCCAGAAAACAAGCTGCAGTGTCGGCAATATTTTGTTTTAAATACTACCTATGATCGGTGGATACCTTGATTGCCCCCTCTTCTTGAGCCTAGGCCGCAATCGTTTGGAAGGGAAACCGCCGCAGTGTTTGCAACCACCGTTTAGCCTGGAGTCCAGTTCATGCATCCGCGCATCCTTGAGGTCACCGAACGGTTGATCGCCCGTAGTCGTCCCACCCGAGAACGCTACCTGCAACTGATTCGTGGCGCGGCCAGCGATGGCCCGATGCGTGCCCGCCTGCAATGCGCCAACTTCGCCCACGGCGTGGCCGGCTGCGGCACCGAGGACAAGCAGAGCCTGCGCCTGACCAACGCCGCCAACGTCGCCATCATTTCCGCCTACAACGACCTGTTGTCCGCGCACCAGCCCTACGAGCACTACCCCGAGCAGATCAAGCGCGCCCTGCGCGACGTCGGCTCGGTGGGTCAGTTCGCCGGCGGGGTGCCGGCCATGTGCGACGGCGTCACCCAGGGCGAGCCGGGCATGGAACTGGGCATCGCCAGCCGCGAAGTGATCGCCATGTCCACCGCCATCGCGCTGTCGCACAACCTGTTCGATGCGGCGCTGTTGTTGGGGATCTGCGACAAGATCGTCCCCGGCCTGCTGATGGGTGCGCTGCGTTTCGGCCATCTGCCGATGCTGTTCGTCCCCGGTGGGCCAATGCCTTCGGGGATTTCCAACAAGGAAAAAGCCGAAGTGCGCCAGCGCTACGCCGAGGGCAAGGCCACCCGCGAGCAGTTGCTCGAATCGGAGATGAAGTCCTATCACAGCCCCGGCACCTGCACCTTCTACGGCACCGCCAATACCAACCAGTTGCTGATGGAAGTGATGGGCCTGCACTTGCCGGGCGCGTCCTTCGTCAATCCGTACACGCCGCTGCGCGATGCCCTGACCGTCGAGGCCGCGCAGCAGGTCACCCGCCTGACCAAGGCCAACGGCGCGTTCACGCCGCTGGGCGAGATCGTCGACGAGAAGGTGCTGGTCAACTCGGTCGTCGCGCTGCACGCCACCGGCGGTTCCACCAACCACACCCTGCACATCCCGGCCATTGCCCAGGCCGCTGGCATCCAGTTGACCTGGCAGGACATGGCCGAGCTGTCCGAGGTGGTGCCGACCCTGTGCCACGTCTATCCCAACGGCAAGGCCGATATCAATCACTTCCAGGCCGCGGGCGGCATGTCCTTCCTGATCCGCGAACTGCTCGACGCCGGGCTGCTTCACGAAGACGTCAACACCATCGCCGGCCACGGCCTGCGCCGCTACACCCAGGAGCCGTTTCTCGACGGCGAGCGCCTGGTCTGGCGCGAGGGGCCGGCGCAGAGCCTCGACGAATCGATCCTGCGTCCGGTGGCGCGGCCGTTTTCGCCGGAAGGCGGCTTGCGGGTGATGGAAGGCAATATCGGCCGCGGGGTGATGAAAGTTTCCGCAGTGGCCGCCGAGCACCAAGTGGTGGAAGCGCCGGCGCGGGTGTTCCACGACCAGCAGGAATTGGCCGACGCCTTCAAGGCCGGTGAGCTGGAGCGGGACTTTGTCGCCGTGGTGCGTTTCCAGGGCCCGCGCTGCAACGGCATGCCCGAACTGCACAAGATGACGCCGTTCCTCGGGGTGCTCCAGGACCGTGGTTTCAAGGTCGCGCTGGTCACCGACGGGCGCATGTCCGGCGCCTCGGGCAAGATCCCCGCAGCCATTCACGTCTGCCCCGAAGCCTATGACGGCGGGCCGCTGGCGCGGGTGCGCGACGGCGATATCGTGCGCGTCGATGGCAACAGCGGCACGTTGCTCGTGCGGGTCTCGGAAGAAGAACTGGCCAGCCGCGAACTGCCGGCGGCACCGCTGGGCAATGACCTGGGCTGCGGCCGCGAACTGTTCGGTTTCCTGCGTCAGGCACTGAGCCCGGCGGAGAAGGGCGCCAGCGCCTTCACCTCGGCACTGGAGGGTTGCAAATGAAGGTCGCGCTGGTCGGTGATATCGGCGGTACCAATGCCCGTTTCGCCCTGTGGCGCGACGATGCCCTGCACGCCGTGCGGGTCTTTGCGACGGCGGACTACACCAGCCCCGAACAGGCCATCGGCGTGTACCTGGCCGAACAGGGCATTGCCCGTGGTGAGCTGGATGCCGTGTGTCTTGCGGTGGCCGGGCCGGTGTCCGGCGACGAATTCCGTTTCACCAACAGCCACTGGCGCCTGAGCCGCGAGGCGTTTTGCGCGACGTTGCAGGTGCCGCATCTGCTGCTGATCAATGATTTCTCGGCCATGGCCCTGGGCATGACCCGGCTGCGCGACAACGAGCGCACCACGGTCTGTGAAGGCGAGGCGGACCTGACGCGCCCGGCGCTGATCATCGGTCCGGGCACCGGCCTCGGTGTCGGCAGCCTGCTGCGCCTCGAAGAGGGGCGCTGGCTGGCGATGCCGGGCGAGGGCGGGCATGTCGACCTGCCGGTGGGCAACGCACGGGAGGCGGCGATCCGCGAAGTCATTGCCGAACAGACCGGCCACGTCAGCGCCGAAACCGTACTCAGCGGCGGCGGCTTGCTGCGCTTGTACCAGGCCATCTGCACCCTCGACGGCCACACGCCGACGCTGACCACACCCGCCGCCATCACCGACGCCGCGCTGGCGGGCGAGCCGCTGGCACTGGCGGTGATCGAACAGTTCAGCCGCTTCCTGGGCCGGGTCGCCGGCAACAATGTGCTGACCCTCGGCGGTCGCGCTGGCGTGTACATCGTCGGCGGCGTGATCCCGCGTTTCGCCGGGCTGTTCCTGCGCAGCGGTTTTGCCGAAAGCTTCGCTGACAAAGGCTGCATGAGCGGCTACTTCAAGGGCGTGCCGGTGTGGCTGGTGACCGCGGAGTTTTCCGGGCTGCTGGGCGCCGGGGTGGCTTTGCAGCAGGCGCTGGGCTAGGGTCATTGCGCATCGACAGACAAGGACCCGCCGTTGTGAGCAAGTCGATTCTGCTGGTCGACGACGACCAGGAAATCCGTGAATTGCTGCAGACCTACCTGAGCCGCAGCGGCTTCCAGGTACAGGCCGTCGCCGATGGCGCGGGCTTTCGCCAGGCGCTGGATGCCGGCGCCTGCGACCTGGTGATCCTCGACGTTATGCTGCCCGACGAAGACGGTTTCAGCCTGTGCCGCTGGGTGCGCCAGCACCCGCGTCAGGCCCAGGTGCCGATCATCATGCTGACCGCCAGCTCCGACGAAGCCGACCGCATCATCGGCCTGGAACTGGGCGCCGACGACTACCTCGGCAAACCGTTCAGCCCGCGCGAGTTGCTGGCGCGGATCAAGGCGCTGTTGCGCCGCGCCGGCTTCCAGGCGCCGGGGGGCGAGGTGCTGGTCTTCGATGAGTGGCGCCTGGACACGGTCAGCCACCGCCTGTTCCACCGCGACGGCGAGGAAGTGATTCTGTCCGGCGCCGACTTCGCCTTGCTCAAACTGTTTCTCGATCACCCGCAGCAGATCCTCGACCGCGACACCATCGGCAACGCCACTCGAGGCCGCGAGCCGATGCCGCTGGACCGGATCATCGACATGGCGGTCAGCCGCCTGCGCCAGCGCCTGCGTGACACCGACAAACCGCCGCGGCTGATCCGCACCGTGCGCGGCAGCGGCTACCTGCTGGCGGCCAGCGTTGCGCCCTCGCACTGAGGGTCGCGGGCGGCTGTCGCTGCCGCGTTCGCTGCTGGGGCGGATGCTGCTGCTGACCCTGCTGGTGGTGCTGGTGGCCCAAGGGCTGTCGAGTTTCATCTGGCTCTCGCAACTGCGCGCCAGCCAGCGCGAAGGCCTGGTGGCCAGCGCCCACAGCCTGGCCCATTCGATGAGCGCCAGCGTCAGCTACTTTCGCTCGCTGCCGTTGGCGTACCGCCCGCTGGTGCTCGACCAGTTGCGCAGCATGGGCGGCACACGCTTCTTCGTTTCCCTCAATGACCGGCCGCTGGACATGCGCGTGCTGCCCTCGACGCCGCGCAAACAAGCGGTGGTGACAGCGGTGGACGAGGTGCTGCGCCAGCGTTTGGGCGAAGCGATGCAGATCTCCGTCGAATTCGTCAGCCCGCAGGACCTGCGCATCTTCAACAGCGGCCTGAAACTGGACGAACTGCCGCGTTCCTGGGCGCATTACGCGCTGACCCTGGAGCCGGTCGATCCGCCGGTGCTGGTGACCCAGATCCGCCTGGCGGAGGGCGAATGGCTGTACATCGCCTCGCTGCTGCCCGAGCCCTACACCAGCCTCGAAGACGAAGGCCTGCCGCGCCAGCAGGTGTGGTTCATCGCCCTGACCAGTTTCTTCCTGCTGCTGTTCATCGGCCTGCTGGTGCACTGGCAGAGCCGCCCGCTCAAGCGCCTGGCGCTGGCCGCGCGGGAGATGTCACTGGGCGCCGAGGTCGAGCCGGTGGTGGAGGGCGGCGGCAGCGAAGTGGTGGAAGTGGCGCGGGCCTTCAACGCCATGCGCGAGCGCATCAGCCGTTACCTCACTGAGCGCAGCCAACTGTTCAGCGCGATTTCCCATGACCTGCGCACCCCCATCACCCGCTTGCGCCTGCGCGTCGAGCTGCTGGAAGACGAGGCGGTGCAGGCCAAGTTCGGGCGGGACCTCGACGAGCTGGAGATGCTGGTCAAGGGCGCCCTGCAATGTGTGAAAGACACCGATATCCACGAAAACATCGAGCCGATTGACCTCGATCTGATGCTGGAATGCCTGGTCGAACCGTACCTGGCCAGTGGGCGGGTCACGGTGCAGGGCCGGGTGGAGGCGCCGTACCCCGGCAAACCGCTGGCGTTGCGGCGCTGTATCGGCAACCTGATCGACAACGCGCTGAAGTATGGCGAGCGCGCTCACCTGCGGATCATCGACAGCGCTCACAGCTTCGTGCTTCAGGTCGATGACGAAGGACCGGGGGTGCCGGCGCAGCAGTTGGAGCAGGTGTTCGAACCGCATTTCCGCCTGGCCGGGCAGCAGCAGGGGTATGGGTTGGGATTGGGGATTGCGCGGAATATCGCCCATAGCCATGGGGGCGAGGTGAGCCTGCGTAATTTGCGGGAGGGTGGGTTGCGGGTGACGTTGAGTTTGCCCCGGTATTTGGGGTGATCTTTAGGGCCTTATCGCTGGCTTGCCAGCGATGAGGCCCTGAAAACCAGCAGGTGACCCGAGAAATATCAGCGACTCGTCAGTCATTATTTCGCATGTTAAATAATAGCTTTGCACTCATCCCCTCCCGGCTCCGCCATGACCAAAACCTCCCACGCGATCACCTGTTCCGACGGCCTTATCCTCCGCGCCACGCTGTTCGGCGATCCCAATACCGCCAAGGCGCTGGTGCTGCTCAATCCCGCCACCGGCGTCACCGAGCGCATGTACGCGGCGTTCGCCAGCTACCTCGCCGAACAGGGCTTCCTGGCCCTGACCTACAACTACCGCGGCGTGCAAGGCGGCACGCCGGCCAAGGCGGTCGATGCCGGGTTCAGCACCTGGGCCGACCTCGACGTCGAGGCCGTGACCCACTGGGCGGCGCGGGAATTTCCCGACCTGCCGCTGCTGGCCGTCGGGCACAGTTTCGGCGGTCACGCGTTCGGCTTGTGCGAGAGCAGCCGGCTGCTTAGCGGCGCGGTGATGATCACCTCGCAGGCCGGTTGCCTGCGCTTCATCCGGCCCACCACCGAGCGTCTGCGGGTGACCGCCTTGCTCAAGCTGATCGGCCCGTTCTGCGCGCGGGTGCTCGGTTATGTGCCGGGTCGCAAACTGGGCATCGGCGAAGACCTGCCGGCCAAGGTGATGCTGGAATGGAGCCGCTGGACCTCACTGCCCAATTACTTTTTCGATGACCCGACGATGAACGCCGTCGCGCGTTTCCGCAGGCCCAGGATGCCGGTGCTGTCGATCGGCTTCGAAGATGATCCGTGGGCGCCGGCCGAAGCCATCGACCTGATGAGCAGCCACCTCACCGATTGCACCGTCGAGCGCCGTCAGTACGGTCCGGCGGACAGCAACGGCCAGGCCATCGGTCACCTCGGGTTTTTCCGCGACCGTCACGCCAGCACGCTGTGGCCGGTGGTCAGCCAGTGGTTGGCGCAACGCCTCGAGGTGCGCGGCTGATGACATTCGATCGTCGTTACATGTACCTGCTCAACACCGCGCAGAAGCGCTTGCGCCGGCACCTTGAGCAGCGCGCGGAAAGCCGCGCCGGGATCAGCGTGGTGCAGGCCGGCGCGCTGTTCGCCCTGCTGCGCCAGGACGGCGCCTTGAGCACGGAGCTGGCCAGCCAATTGGATATCGCGCCGTCGGCGATGACCGGGCTGGCCGATCGCATGCTGCGCGCGGGCCTGCTGGAACGCCGGGTCGATGAGCAGGACAAACGCATCAACCGGCTCTGGCTGACGGCGCATGGTCGTGACGTGGCGCTGACCGCCCAGGGCGAGCTGGCGCCGCTGAACCACAATCTGACCGAGGGTTTCAGCGACGCGGAAATGCAAGTGGTGTCGCGCTGGCTGGCGGCGGTGAGCGAGCGTTTCGGCTGAATGTCACCGGCTGGTGACATTTGCGCGTCCCTTCGTTACGTCGCGGCGCGGCAGTCTGATTAGACTCCAGACAAACGCCCGCCACTGTGCCGGCCATAACAACAAGAAAAGGTCTTTGCCGATGAATGCGCTAACCCGCCTCGCCGCTGTCGTTTCCCTCGCCTCCCTGTTCCCGCTCAGCGCCCTGGCCGATGATCCCGGCACCGTGGAAGTGCTGCATTGGTGGACCTCGGGCGGCGAAGCCAAGGCGGTGGAAACCCTGAAGGAACAGGTGAAGAAAGACGGTTTCATCTGGAAGGACAACGCCGTCGCGGGCGGCGGCGGTGCCGCGGCCATGACCGTGCTCAAGACCCGCGCCATCTCCGGCAACCCACCCGCCGCCGCGCAGATCAAGGGCCCGGACATCCAGGAGTGGGGCGCGCTGGGCCTGCTCACCGAGCTGGACGACGTGGCCGTGGCCAACAAATGGGACAGCCTGCTGCCGCCGAAAGTCGCCGAGATCATGAAGTACGACGGTCACTACGTTGCAGTGCCGGTGAACATCCACCGGGTCAACTGGCTGTGGATCAACCCGCAGGTTTTCGACAAGGCCGGGGCCAAGGTGCCGACCACCCTCGACGAACTATTTGCCGCCGCCGACAAACTCAAGGCCGCCGGCTTCATCCCCCTGGCCCACGGTGGCCAGCCGTGGCAGGACAGCACGGTGTTCGAGGATGTGGCGCTGAGCATCCTCGGTCCGAAGACGTATCACGCGGCCTTCGTTGATCTGGATGAGAAGACCCTGACCGGCGCGCAGATGGTCGAGGTCTTCGGCACCCTCAAGCGGCTCGGCACCTACATGGACCCGAACCGCGCCGGGCGCGACTGGAATATCGCTGCTGCCGAAGTGATCAGCGGCAAGGCCGGCATGCAGATCATGGGCGACTGGGCCAAGAGCGAATGGACCGCCGCCGGCAAGGTTGCGGGCAAGGATTACCAGTGCGTGCCGTTCCCCGGCACGCAGGGCAGCTTCGCCTACAACATCGACTCGCTGGCGATGTTCAAGCTGAAGAACGACAACGACATCAAGGCCCAGAACGACCTGGCCAAGGTCGCCCTGGAGCCTGAATTCCAGACCGTGTTCAACCAGAACAAAGGCTCGCTGCCGGTGCGCCAGGACATGGACATGAGTCAGTTCGACGCCTGCACCCAGAAGTCCGCGGCGGACTTCAAGGACGCGGCCAAGGGTGATGGCCTGCAACCGAGCATGGCGCACAACATGGCCACCAGCCTGGCGGTGCAGGGGGCGATCTTCGATGTCGTCACCAACTTCCTCAATGACCCCGCTGCCGAGCCGGCGACGGCGGTGAAGCAACTGAGCACGGCGATCAAAGCGGCCCGTTAGGTGGCCCATCGCGAGCAAGCTCGCTCCTACAAACCCTGTAGGAGCGAGCTTGTCGGGACGCCGAACCGTCGCGAAGAGCCGTAGCGCGGCCTCATCCATCGGGACTTAATCATGAACACTGCAATCGCCCTACGGCGAGCCTCCCCCCTGGACGCCCTCCAGCGCTGGCTGCCGAAACTGGTCCTGGCTCCCAGCATGTTGATCGTGCTGGTGGGCTTCTACGGCTACATCCTCTGGACCTTCGTCCTGTCCTTCACCAACTCCAGTTTCATGCCCAGCTACAAGTGGGTCGGGCTGGCCCAGTACGCGCGGCTGATGGACAACGACCGCTGGTGGGTGGCGAGCAAGAACCTGCTGCTGTTCGGCGGCCTGTTCATCAGCATCAGCCTGGTGGTCGGGGTGCTGCTGGCGGTGCTGCTGGATCAGCGCATCCGCCGCGAAGGCTTTATCCGCACGGTTTATCTGTACCCCATGGCGCTGTCGATGATCGTCACCGGCACCGCCTGGAAATGGCTGCTCAATCCCGGCCTGGGCCTCGACAAACTGCTGCGCGATTGGGGCTGGGAGGGCGTTCGCCTCGACTGGCTGGTGGACCCCGACCGGGTCGTCTACTGCCTGGTGATCGCGGCCGTCTGGCAGGCGTCGGGCTTTGTCATGGCGCTGTTTCTCGCCGGGCTGCGCGGCGTCGATCCGTCGATCATCCGCGCCGCCCAGGTCGACGGCGCGAGCCTGCCGCGCATCTACCTGCGCATCGTCCTGCCGAGCCTGCGCCCGGTATTTTTCAGTGCGCTGATGATCCTCTCGCACATCGCGATCAAGAGCTTCGACCTGGTCGCGGCGATGACGGCCGGCGGGCCCGGCTATGCCTCGGACCTGCCGGCGATGTTCATGTACGCCTTTACCTTCAGCCGCGGGCAGATGGGCATGGGCTCGGCCAGCGCGATCCTGATGCTGGGCGCGATCCTCTCGATCCTGGTGCCGTACCTGTATTCGGAACTGCGGGGCAAACGCCATGACTAGCTCGTTGCGCCTGAGTCGCCTGGCCATCTACGCCACCCTGTTGCTGGCTTGCGCGGTGTACCTGATCCCGCTGTTGGTGATGCTGCTGACCAGCTTCAAGACCCCGGACGATATCCGCACCGGCAACCTGCTCAGTTGGCCGGAAGTGGTCACCGGCATCGGCTGGATCAAGGCCTGGGACACGGTGGGCGGCTACTTCTGGAACTCGGTGAAGATCACCGTGCCGGCCGTGCTGATCTCGACCCTGGTCGGCGCGCTCAACGGCTATGTACTGTCGATGTGGCGCTTCCGTGGTTCGCAACTGTTCTTCGGCCTGCTGTTGTTCGGCTGCTTCCTGCCGTTCCAGACCGTGCTGCTGCCGGCCTCGTTCACCCTCGGCAAGCTGGGCCTGGCCAGCACCACCACCGGCCTGGTGCTGGTGCACATCGTCTACGGCCTGGCCTTCACCACGCTGTTTTTCCGCAACTACTACTGCAGCATTCCGGGCGCCCTGGTCAGTGCCGCGCGGCTCGACGGCGCGGGCTTCTTCACGATTTTCGGGAGGATCCTGCTGCCGATGTCGGTGCCGATCATCATGGTCTGCCTGATCTGGCAGTTCACCCAGATCTGGAACGACTTTCTCTTCGGCGTGGTGTTCGCCAGCGGCGATGCCCAGCCCATCACCGTGGCCCTGAACAACCTGGTGAACACCAGCACCGGGGTCAAGGAATACAACGTCGACATGGCGGCGGCGATGATCGCCGGACTACCGACCCTGCTGGTCTATGTGCTGGCGGGCAAATACTTTCTGCGCGGGCTCACCGCCGGCGCGGTCAAGGGGTGAAACATGGCAACGCTTGAACTGCGCAACGTCAACAAGACCTACGGCAGCGGTCTGCCGGATACCTTGAAAGACATCGAACTGAAGATCGACTCCGGTGAATTCCTGATCCTCGTCGGGCCGTCCGGCTGCGGCAAATCGACCCTGATGAACTGCATCGCCGGGCTGGAACAGATCAGCGGCGGGGCGATCCTGGTGGACGACGCCGACATCAGCGGCATGAGCCCCAAGGACCGCGATATCGCCATGGTGTTTCAGTCATACGCGCTGTACCCGACCATGAGCGTGCGCGACAACATCGCCTTCGGTTTGAAGATCCGCAAAATGCCGGCGGCGGCCATCGATGAAGAGGTGGCGCGGGTGTCGCGGCTGTTGCAGATCGAGCACCTGCTGGCGCGCAAGCCCGGCCAGTTGTCCGGCGGCCAGCAGCAGCGCGTGGCGATGGGCCGGGCGCTGGCGCGGCGGCCGCGGATCTACCTGTTCGATGAGCCGCTGTCCAACCTCGACGCCAAGCTGCGGGTGGAGATGCGCACCGAAATCAAGCTGATGCACCAACGCCTGAAAACCACCACGGTCTACGTCACCCATGACCAGATCGAGGCCATGACCCTGGGCGACAAGGTGGCGGTGATGAAGGACGGCGTGATCCAGCAGTTCGGTACGCCGCAACAGATCTACAACGATCCGGCCAACCTGTTCGTCGCCAGCTTCATCGGTTCGCCGCCGATGAACTTCATTCCGTTGCGCCTGCAACGTCGGGAAGGTCGCCTGCTGGCGCTGCTCGACAGCGGCCAGGCCCGCTGCGAGCTGCCATTGGGTATCAGCGAGGCGGGGCTGGAAGAGCGCGATGTGATCCTCGGTATCCGCCCGGAACAGATCAGTCTCGCGCCCACCACAGCCAACGGCCTGCCGACCATTCGCGCCGAGGTGCAGATCACCGAGCCCACCGGGCCGGACCTGCTGGTGTTCGTCACCCTCAACCAGACCAAGGTCTGCTGCCGACTGTCACCAGACATGCCGGCGCAGGTGGGCGACAGCCTGAACCTGCAATTCGATCCGGCCCGGGTGCTGCTGTTCGACGCAGTCAGCGGCGAACGCCTCGGGGCGGTCGGCAGCTCGCGCAATGCCACTGGCAACGTGGCGCAGTTCAAGGGCCGTTGAACGTTGGCAACAACGCGTGATCACCATCGATAACAAGAAACGAGGAAATAACGGATGGAGTACTTCAAGCGCAGTCTGTCATTGAGCCCGCTGGCGTTACTGGTGGCCCTCGCCAGTAGCGGGGCGCAGGCCGCCGCGGCCTTCGACCCGTCATCGAAATGGATGAGCGGCGACTGGGACGGCAGCCGCACCGCGTTGCTGGAAAAGGGTTACGACTTCAGCCTCGACTACGTCGGCGAGGTCGCCGGCAATCTGCATGGCGGCTACAACCACGACCGTACCGCCCGCTACAGCGACCAGTTCGCCCTCGGGGTGAAACTGGATTTGCAGAAGATCCTTGGTTGGCACGACGCCGAGTTCAAGCTGGCGATCACCGAGCGCAGTGGCCGCAACCTGTCCAACGACCGCATCAGCGACCCGCGTGCCGGGCAGTACAGCTCGGTGCAGGAAGTCTGGGGCCGCGGCCAGACCTGGCGGCTGACGCAGATGTGGGTCAAGCAGAAGTACTTCGATGGCGCGCTGGATGTGAAAGTCGGCCGCTTTGGCGAAGGCGAGGATTTCAACAGCTTCCCCTGCGACTTCCAGAACCTGGCGTTCTGCGGCTCGCAGGTGGGCAACTGGGTCGGCGGCATCTGGTACAACTGGCCGGTCAGCCAGTGGGCGCTGCGGGTCAAATACAACCTCACCGAGGAATTCTTCGCCCAGGTCGGGGTGTACGAACAGAACCCCTCCAACCTCGACACGGGTAACGGCTTCAAGCTCAGCGGCAGTGGCACCAAGGGCATGATCCTGCCGGTTGAGCTGGTCTGGTCGCCGCGGGTCAACGGCCTGCCGGGGGAATACCGGCTGGGCTACTACTACAGCACCGCCAAGGCCGATGACGTCTTCGAAGACATCAACGGCCAGCCCCAAGTGCTGACCCGCGCCGCCAGCCGACAACACTCCAGCAAGCATGGCGCGTGGGTCGTGGCGCAGCAGCAGGTCACCACCCACAACGGCGACGCCGATCGTGGCCTGAGCCTGTTCGCCAACCTCACCGTGCACGACAAGGCCACCAACGTGGTGGACAACTACCAGCAGGTGGGCCTGGTCTACAAAGGTGCTTTCGATGCGCGGCCCAAGGACGATATCGGCTTTGGCGTGGCGCGGATCCACGTCAATGACGACGTGAAGAAGAGGGCGGAGTTGCTGAATGCGGCGAGCGGTATTCAAGACTACGACAACGCGGGGTTCGTGCCGCTGCAACGCACCGAGTACAACGCCGAGCTGTATTACGGCTTCCACGTCACCAACTGGCTGACCGTGCGGCCTAACCTGCAGTACATCAAGAGCCCGGGGGCGGTGGACGAGGTGGATAACGCGCTGGTGGCGGGGGTGAAGGTGCAGTCGTCGTTCTGAGGCCGGGTTGTAGTAATTCTACAAACCTTGGGGGCCTCATCGCCGGCAATGAGGCCCTTGAGGATCAACCCAGCTCATCATCCAGCGGATACCGGCTCGCATTCAGGCTTTCCTTGATCTTGCGCAGGTGCGGCTGGAAATCCACGCCGCGGCGCAAGGTCATGCCGGTCGCCAGCACATCCAGCACCGTGAGCTGAATGATCCGTGAGGTCATCGGCATATAGATGTCGGTGTCTTCCGGCAGCGGGATGTTCAGGCTCAGGCTGCTGGCCGCGGCCAGCGGCGAGTTGGCGGCGGTCAGGGCCAGTACCGAGGCGCCGTTGTCGCGGGCCAGGCGGGCGACTTCCACCAGCTCGCGGGTGCGTCCGGTGTAGGAAATGATCACGAATACGTCGCCGGTGTGCGCCACCGACGCCAGCATGCGCTGCATCAGCACGTCGGCGTGGGCCGAGACGGCGAGGTTGAAACGGAAGAATTTGTGCTGCGCATCCAGCGCCACCGGGGCCGAGGCGCCAAGGCCGAAGAAGTGAATCTGGCGGGCCTGGATCAGCATGTCGACGGCGCGGCTGATGATGTTTGGATCAAGTTGCTGGCAGGCCGTGTCCAACGAGGCGATGGCGCTGCCGAAGATCTTCTGGGTGTAGGACGCCGGATCGTCGTTCGGCTCCACCGCGCGGCTGACGTAGGCGGCGCCGCTGGCCAGGCTCTGCGCCAGTTGCAGCTTGAGTTCCGGGTAGCCACTGACACCGAACGAGCGGCAGAAACGGTTGACCGTCGGCTCGCTGACCTTGGACGCCTGGGCCAGCGCCGCGATGCTGAAACGGGTGGCTTGCTGAGGGCTTTGCAGGATGACTTCGGCGACTTTACGCTCGGCCTTGTTCAAATCGTCGAGACGGCCCTGGATCTGCTCCAGCAGGTTTCGCACGCGGTCCATGAGGGTTTCCTTGGGTCAGGGAGGCAGCCACTGGTCGGGGCGTGGCTGTTGTAACGATGGCTTATCGTACTGATGGCACCGTTACTGCACCACTTCAATCTGTCCTACAGGTCAAATGTTGTTGTTTTTACTACATTGATTGTTGATTCCTACGTCTGAAAACGGTATTTCTACGTCCACTTGGTAAAAGAACCGACATTATGTCTTCGATCAGCGTTGAGCCCTGCACCTTTGCCCTGTTCGGCGCCCTTGGCGACCTGGCGTTGCGCAAGCTGTTCCCGGCGCTCTATCAACTGGACCGGGCCGAGCTGCTGCATCCCCAGACTCGCGTGCTCGCCCTGGCCCGCGAAGCCGGCACTGCGCAGCAGCACCTGGCGGCCATCGAAGCGCACCTGCATGAATTCCTCGCACCTGCCGACCTCGACAGCGCCGCCCTGCAGCGTTTTCTGGGGCGGCTGCGCTACCTGCACATGGACTTTCTGCAGGCCCAGGACTACCCGGCGCTGGTCGAGCAGGTCGATCCCGCCGCGCCGCTGATCGCCTACTTCGCCACGCCTGCGGCGGTCTACGGCGGTATTTGCGAGAACCTCGCCAAGGCCGGTCTCAGCGAGCGCACCCGGGTGGTGCTGGAAAAACCCATCGGCCACGACCTGGAGTCGTCGCGGCGGGTCAACGATGCGGTGGCGCAGTTCTTCCCGGAAAACCGCGTCTACCGGATCGACCACTACCTGGGCAAGGAAACGGTGCAGAACCTGATCGCCCTGCGCTTTGCCAACAGCCTGTTCGAAACCCAGTGGAACCAGAATTCCATCTCCCATGTGGAGATCACCGTCGCCGAGAAGGTCGGCATCGAAGGCCGCTGGGGCTACTTCGACAAGGCCGGCCAGTTGCGCGACATGATCCAGAACCACTTGCTGCAACTGCTCTGCCTGATCGCCATGGATCCACCCAGCGACCTGTCGGCCGACAGCATCCGCGACGAGAAGGTCAAGGTGCTCAAGGCGCTGGCCCCGATCGGCGGCCAGGGCCTCGGCACCTGTGTGGTGCGCGGTCAGTACATCGCCGGCCACAGCGGCGACAAAGCGGTGCCCGGCTATCTGGAAGAAGACAACGCCAACACCCACAGCGACACCGAGACCTTCGTCGCCCTGCGCGCCGATATCCGCAACTGGCGTTGGGCCGGGGTGCCGTTCTACCTGCGCACCGGCAAGCGCATGCCGCAGAAGCTGTCGCAGATCGTTATCCACTTCAAGGAACCGCAGCACTACATCTTCGCCGCGGAACAGCGTTTGCAGATCGGCAACAAGCTGATCATCCGCCTGCAGCCGGACGAGGGCATCTCGCTGCGGGTCATGACCAAGGAGCAGGGCCTGGACAAGGGCATGCAATTACGCAGCGGCCCGCTGCAACTGAATTTCTCCGACACCTGGCGCACGGCACGCATCCCCGATGCCTACGAGCGCCTGTTGCTGGAGGTGATGCGCGGCAATCAGAACCTGTTTGTTCGCAAGGATGAAATCGAATATGCGTGGAAATGGTGCGACCAGTTGATCGCTGGCTGGAAACAGTCCGGCGATGCGCCCAAGCCTTATGCGGCGGGCACCTGGGGGCCGATGGCGGCGGTCGCGCTGATTACCCGTGATGGGAGGTCGTGGTATGGCGATATCTGAATTGCAGTGGCCGGCGTCGGTCACCGCCCGTGAATTCAAGAGTCCGGCGCAGCTTGCGCAACGGCTGGCGGCGGATGTCGCCGAGCGCTTGCGCGCAGCCATCGCCGGGCAGGGCAGGGCGACCCTGGTGGTGTCCGGCGGACGCAGTCCGGTGGCGTTCTTCGAAGCGCTGAGGCACGAGAAACTGGACTGGTCGAAGGTGCTGATCAGCCTCGCCGACGAGCGCTGGGTGCCGGTGGAACATGCCGACAGCAATGCCGGCTTGCTGCGCCGTCATCTGCTTCAGGGTGAGGTGGCGAAGGCGCGTTTTCTTGGGCTCTATCGCGCCGCCGCCAACCTCGACGCCGCCGCGCTGGAAGCCGACCAGGCGTTGGCCGAGCTGCCGCCGATCGACGTGCTGGTGCTCGGCATGGGCGATGACGGCCACACCGCGTCGCTGTTCCCCGACAGCCCGAACCTGGCCGAGGGGTTGCGTGTTGACGGCGAGCGCCGGGTCCTGCCGATGCTCGCGCCGAGCGTGCCGCACCAGCGCCTGAGCCTGACCCGGCGACTATTGGCCACAGCCGGTTTCACCGCCTTGTCCGTGCAAGGCGAGGGCAAACTCGCTACGCTGCGCGCCGCGCTGGCTGACGACGACCTGGTGCAGATGCCGATTCGCGCCTTTCTTCACGACCCCCTGGACATCTACTGGTGCCCATGAGCCAAGGATCCCTGTCATGACCACGCTCGAACGCCATACGCCATTGCTCACGATGGCCGAGAAAATCGCCCGGATCGACGCGATCTGCGGCCAGGCGCGCATCCTGCCGGTGATCACCATCGCCCGCGAGGCAGACATCCTGCCGCTGGCCGACGCCTTGGCCGCCGGTGGTATCCGCACCCTTGAAGTGACCTTGCGCTCCGAGCATGGCCTCAAGGCCATCAAGCTGCTGCGCGAACAGCGCCCGGAACTGTGCATCGGCGCCGGCACGGTGCTCGACCGCAACCTGTTCGCCGCAGTCGAAGAGGCGGGTGCGCAATTCGTGGTCACTCCCGGCATCACCCCGGAGATTCTCCAGGCCGGCGTCGACAGCGATATCCCGCTGCTGCCGGGCATCAGCACGCCTTCGGAAATCATGATGGGCTACGCCCTCGGCTACCGGCGCTTCAAGCTGTTCCCGGCGGAAATCAGCGGCGGCATTGCGGCGATCAAGGCTTATGCCGGCCCCTTCGCCGACGTGCGCTTCTGCCCGACGGGCGGGGTCAAGCCGGACAACCTGAAAAGCTACATGAGCCTGTCCAACGTGATGTGCGTGGGCGGGACCTGGATGCTCGACAGCGGCTGGATCAAGAACGGCGACTGGGCCGCAGTGGAGAAGTGCAGCGCCGAGGCGATGGCGCTGCTGAACGAATAACCATTACGTTGTGTGTTTTACGGCTTTTTGGGGCGCTTGGTCGGCGCCCCTTTTTTTATGGGGCTGGAGCACAGCAATCGCCTTAGCGGAAAAAGCTCTTGAGCGAGTGGTACATCCACATTATGAAAAAGAGCAGGGCTAGCCAGTCCAGGCATCTGTGCAAGGTTGAGCTGGTGATCATGAAGGCCAGTTTCTTCGCGGGCGCAGTCAGCGTTGGCGACTCGAAGGTCAGTCGTTGCTTGAAGTATTCCGACACGCCCTGTTCGATCAACTCGTCATTGCATTCGACGCCTTGGCTCTTGTAATACGTCCGAATCCGCTCCGCGACTTCCGCCTCGCGCTTGGCCAGGTCGAGGTGCTCCTCGATTTCCATGCGGCGGTGGCGCAAGTCATCGACGAGCGCCATGGCCCCCATCTGTTCGGCAAGCCGCCCGCCGCTCATTGCCCGGCCTTGGTCAGCAGCGTCCGCACCGGCGCTTTCTGGACGGACTTGGGCATGTTGAGGCCGATGGTGTGCAAGCCGGTGACGGCATGTTCAAGGCATTGGCTCATGGCGTATCCCTGCTGAGGTTGATGTGTGGGCATCGTCGAAAGGCTGGCTTCGATTCTTGAACAGATCGATCAGGTCATGCTGTTCCAGATTACGTTTCATGTAGCTTGAGATCAGTTGTGGAATGTCCAGCGACGGCGGGTAGTCCTCGAAGCGTTCGTCGCTATACAGGCAGGCGCAGGGACCTGCGATCGGGGTCATCGTGTGGCAGGCACAATCGCACCGGGCAGGACACTGGAAGTCGCGCATCCGCAGCCCATGCAGCGCATATTGCAGTTCGCGGGCACGGGCATATTGCTCGCCGGCCTTGCGTGTACTGCGCCTCAGGTCCTCCAGTGCGCTGCTCAGCGCCTGCAGTTCTTGCGCGTGCTTGTTGAAGAGTTGCGCTTCGGCCGGGGCCCGGGGCACCAGGCCCTGGATGAAGGTCCCCAGGTCGGAGCTCCCGGCCTGGTCGACTATCAGGCTGGCGGCCTTGTGCACGGCTTCGTCCTGCAGGTCGAGAAGTGGGCGCAAGGTTTGATGGACAATGTTCGCCTTCGACTTGGCGGCGATGATCTGCTTGGCGAGCAGGGTGCGTTTGAACGCCGAAGGGTCGTCTGTCACCGGGCTCAATGCTTCTCTCCACCCCGCCTGCCGGCGTTGCTCAAGCGTGGCGATCCGTTGGGCTTGAACATCGCGGTCTGCCTCGACAGTGCGCGGCATTTCCCTGAGCAACAGTTCATTGCGTTGGTTCTGGGTGAAGTTGATCTTTTTCATCAGCCACGCCACGAGCTTTTGGTGTAGCCAACTGCCTTTGTACCGTTCGATATTGTGCGTGTACTCACGCAGGTAGCTGTAAAAACGGTCGGCCTCATACGCCGGCAGTTTGCTGTCGCGCTCCTCGATCAGGCGCGGAAGGGCCGCTTCCAGGCGCTTGTGGGTGGCGCGCGAGAGTTCCAGCTCTTTGAACAGCGTTATGTAATCAGGGCTGAAGCGATGCTCGCGCCAGAGTGCGCGCAGCTTGATTTCCCGTTCGGCGACCACGCTCCGGTAGTCCGTGAGCAACGGCAGGATGTCTTCCTCGGCGCGCTCCAGGCGCAGCCACTCGCGGGCCAGCAATTGTTCGCGGTCGCGCAGTAATTGACGAACCTGTTGCTCGCTGGAATTGCTGTGGTAGAAGCGGACCTGGGGCCGTCCGTTCAGCGCGCAGATGACGTCCTGCTTGATCAGCAGATCGTTCATGGTGAGCCTCGAAAGTGCTCGTCGCCGTTCGTTGAGAATCAGTTCGTGCTGGCGCGAATTGTCTTCGACCAGCGCAAGGAGGGTGCCGGGTGTCATGCGAGAGGAGTGCTCATCAGTGTCCTTTCTTGATGGGGTGCTGCCGGTTCAGTCCCGGTGGGTCCGCGCAACAAGCATCGAACGCAGAATACTGAGATATTCCTCCGGCTGCACCCATAAAAAAGTCGCCTGCAAGGCGCTGTTGGCGGGTGTTTAGTGCTGAGTCGTCTGTGTTTGAGCTTCCTGATAAGCCTTGGAAAACCCGCGGCTGAAGCCGCTGCAGAACGACGTCCCAAACAGAATGGCGAACGCCAGCATGAAAATCAGCCACAGGCGGAACGCATTGCTGATGATGAGCCGGCCGAAAAACCTCTCCCTGACGTTCATGGGCTTCGCTTCGAACACCAGCCGATGCTGGAAGAATTCCCGCACGCCCTCGTTCACCAGTTCGTCATCGCACTCGATGCCCTGGCTCTTGTAATAGGCCCGGATACGCTCCGCGACTTCCGCCTCGCGCTTGGCCAGATCAAGGTGTTCCTCGATCTCCATGCGGCGGTGGCGCAGGTCGTCGACGAGGGCCATGGCCCCCATCTGTTCGGAAAGACGCCCGTTGCTCATTGCGCCGCCTTGGTCAGCAGTTCGGCAAAGGCGCGCTTGGCGTCTTCGACGGCGCTGGCGATGTCCTGCGCGGCCTTGGTGGACTCGGTGCGGTAGGTGTCGGTCAGGGTTTTCATGTCGTTCTGGAACGCCAGGGTGGCTTGGGCCAGGGCGCGCACGGAGTCGACGCGGATGGTCGAACCGTAACTGGCTTTCAGTGCATCGTTGAGTTGCTGCTGGGTGTTGCTGCCGAGGGCTTCCAGGCCTTTGCTGATGCCGTCGGTGGTGGCGTTGAGGGTGTGCGTCGCTTCCGCCATGCCCTGGTTGGCCGAGAACGACACCGCAAGGCTGGTGAGGACGATCTCGTTGGTGGAGAAGAACGACACCATGCGCTGGTATTGGCGCTCTTTCACCACATGCACCTGGCTGATGCGGGCGAAGACCATTTCCGCCGTGTTGTAGCCGACCCGCAGGTCGTCGGCGATGTCCTTGATGATCTGGTAGCGCTTGTCTTCGTTCTGCAGTTCACGCACGGCCAGGTCGCGTTTCAGTTCCAGCGCGGAGCGTTCCGCCCCGGCCAGTTCGCCGGCAGCTGTCACGTTGGTGTTTGCGTCGTCCAGTTCGCGGCTGCGTTGTGCCAGGGCCTCGGTGGCCACGGCCAGCACTTCCTGGGCGTTGACCTCGGCGGTCTTCATCGCCAGGCGGAAATCCATGTAGGACTCCAGAATCGCGTTTTCCCGCACGATCTGCTCATTGGCCAGTTTGCAGGCCTGCAGGTAATGCTTGCGGATGTCTTCGAAACGGCTGGGGATCGAGCCGCGACGCACGTTCATCCAGGTCAGCTTGAGGCGCTCCACGGTGTCGAGGCGGCCGTCTTCCATCCACAAGGCCATGGCAGCGGCGTCTTCGCGGATCGAGGTGAAGCTGTTGGTGATGTTCATGAAGCGGGTGGACACGTCCATGCCCTGGATCTGGTCGCGGACCATGCTGTTGAAGCTGGTGGACTGCTGCAGCACGGCGGCGATGGCGGTGACTTTCTCGTTGTCGTACTGCGCGACCTTGTCCAGCAACGCCAGCACCGGCGCTTCCTGAACAGGCTTGGGCATGTTGATGCCGATGGTGCGCAGGCCGGTGACGGCACGTTCGAGGTATTGGCTCATGGGGTGTCCTTACGAAGAAGAGAGTTCGGTGGCTGCGCCGGGCGCCGTTGTTGCCGGCTCCGGCACCTGATCGTTGAATAACAACCGTTGGTCGTTGAACAGGCTCATCAGGTCGTCCAGCGCCAGGTTTCGTTTCATGTAGCCAGTGATAAGACCGGTGCAGTCCAGCTCGGGCGGATAGGTGTAATAGCGTTCGTCGTCGTACACGCAGGGGCACTGGCCCTGGAAGTTCTCATCGCGGTGACAGGCGCAGGTGCACTGCTCGCCGCAGTCGGTTTCTTCCTCGCGCAAGGTGCGCAGGCCCCATTCCAGCTCCTTGGCGTGGTGATAGTCCTCCAGGGCCTTGTCGACGTTTTCCTCCAGGCCCTCGACCCGGTTGCTCGAATCAGCAAGCTTGCTCCAGTACTGGTTGAGCGTGTTGCTGTGTTCGGGGCACTCGTTCACCAGCATTTCGAGGATGTCATCGATGCTGTGGTTGCCCAGTTGGGCGTCGATCCAGCGCTCGATGTCCTGGGTGTAGCTGTCTTCGCAATCGATGAAGAGCACAAGCTGGTCGTAGGCCGCATTGGCCCGCGTCTTGGCGGCGATGATCTGCTTGGCCAGCAGTGTCCTGCGCAGCGTCGTGGCATCGGCACGCAGCCCGCCGCCAGCCTTCGCCCAGTTCGCCACATTCTGCTCATCGAGCGTCAGCAGCCTGGCGTTGTGCGCTTCCACCAACGTTGCGACGCTGTCGGGCATGGAGCGCAGAATCAGTTCGTTGCGGCGGTTTTCGCGGTAATTGACCTTGCTCGCCAGCCAGTCATCACACTGGCGGAACAGCCGCCCGCGGGAATAGTCGTCCGTGCCATAGCGCCGGGTGCGCAGGTACACGTAGAACGGGTTGGTTTCGTAGGCCGGCATCTTCTTGTCGCGCTCTTCGATGAGCTGCGCCAGCGAGTCTTGCAAGCGTTGCCGCGCCTGGATGATGTCTTGCCCCTGGCGCATCAGCGAGGTGTAGTCCGGGTGCAGGATGTGTGCCTGCCACAACTGCGGAAGTCGCTGCTCCCGCTGGTTGACCAGCGCGCGGAACTCGCTGACCAGTTGGGTGATGTCGTTCTCCACTTCTGCCAGTTGCGCGCGGTATTTCGACTCCTGCTGCTGGCGTTCCTGCAGCGCATGGCGCACCTGCTGATCGAGGGCCGGGTGCTCGATCGGCGCGGCTTCGATACGGCGCAGGTTGGCAATGGTGTCCTGGGTCAGCAGCATGTCTTGGGCGGTGGCTTTCGACAGTGTCGTCTGAAGTCCGGTCAGGATGTTTTCGTAGTGGCGAACGTTGTCTTCGACAAGCGCCATGAGGGAGCCGGGAGTCATGGGCGTGGGTGTCCGGAGTCTTGAGGCGGTAGGCCGTGAGCAGATCGGGAGGTGCTCGGAGGGAAACTCATTTCGTCCGTGATCTCGATGCGGTGAGGGGGTAACGCGGTCGTCGCAGTATATCCAGCAGCACAAGCAAAATAATGGCATTTCCCCTGGTGTTCAAACAAAAAAGCCCGCCTCCAGAGAGGCGGGCTTTTCAGTGTGACGACAGCGCGGTCTGGCTTACGCCGCCTTCGCCGCCTGCTGGCTCAGGGAGCGGTTCAGCGCGCTGAACAGGGCCTTGAAGCTGGCGGTGGTGATGTTTTCATCGATGCCCACGCCGTGCACCGGACGACCACCGGCAACGCGCAGTTCGATGTACGCCGCGGCCTTGGCGTTGGTGCCGGCGCCGATGGCGTGTTCGTTGTAGTCCATGATTTCCACGGCGACCGGCAGGCCGGCAACCAGGGCTTCCAGGGCGCCGTTGCCCTTGCCGCGCCAGTGCAGGGTGGTCTCGCCTTCACCGGCGACTTCCACTTCCACGGCGCTGTGGCCGTTTTCTTCCTGCAGGCGATGGCTGACCAGCGCATACGGTGCGTTGGCCTGGAGGTATTCGCGGTGCAGCAGGTTGTAGATCTGCTGGGCGGTCATTTCCAGGCCCAGGCGGTCGGTTTCACCCTGGACGACCTGGCTGAACTCGATCTGCATGCGGCGCGGCAGGCTGATGCCGTATTCCTGTTCGAGCAGGTAGGTGATACCGCCCTTGCCGGACTGGCTGTTGACGCGGATCACCGCCTCGTAGCTGCGGCCGATGTCGGCCGGGTCGATCGGCAGGTACGGCACTTCCCACAGGGTGCCTTCTTTCTGCTGGGTGAAGCCCTTGCGGATGGCGTCCTGGTGCGAGCCGGAGAACGCGGTGTGAACCAGGTCGCCGACATACGGGTGACGTGGGTGCACCGGCAACTGGTTGCATTCCTCGACGACCTTGCGCACGCCGTCGATGTCGGAGAAGTCCAGCTCAGGGTCGATGCCCTGGGTGTAGAGGTTCAACGCCAGGGTCACCAAATCGACGTTACCGGTACGCTCGCCGTTGCCGAACAGGCAGCCTTCAGCGCGGTCGGCGCCAGCCATCAGGCCCAGTTCGGTGGCGGCGACGCCGGTGCCACGGTCGTTGTGGGTGTGCAGGCTGATCAGCACGCTGTCGCGGCGGTTGACGTTGCGGCAGAACCATTCGATCTGGTCGGCGTAGACGTTCGGCGTCGAGACTTCGACGGTGGCCGGCAGGTTGAGGATGATCTTGTGGTCCGGGGTCGGGTTCCACACTTCGATGACCGCGTCGCAGACTTCCTTGGCGAACTCCAGTTCGGTGGCGCTGAAGGTTTCTGGCGAGTACTCGAAGGTCCAGTTGGTTTCAGGCTGCTGGGCGGCATATTTGACGAACAGCTTGGCCGCGTTCACCGCGATGTCCTTCACGCCTTGCTTGTCCTGGTTGAAGACGATGCGACGGAACGACGGGCAGGTGGCGTTGTACAGGTGGACGATGGCTTTTTTCGCGCCACGCAGGGACTCGAAGGTACGCGCGATGAGGTCTTCGCGAGCCTGGGTCAGGACCTGGATGGTGGTGTCGTCAGGGATGTGGCCGTCTTCGATCAGGGTACGCACGAAGTCGAAGTCGGTTTGCGAGGCGGACGGGAACGATGCCTCGATCTCTTTCACGCCAACGCTGACCAGGGTCTTCCAGAAACGCAGCTTCTTCTCGGCATCCATCGGCTCGATCAGCGACTGGTTGCCGTCGCGCAGGTCGGAGCTGCACCAGATCGGCGCCTGGGTGATGGTCTTCGACGGCCAGGTACGGTCAGGCAAGTCGATGGTCGGGAAGGCGCGGTATTTCTTCGAAGGGTCTTTGAGCATGGACATCAGAGCAATCCTTTAAATGCGGCCTGGAACGGGCCTGCCGGATACGAATTTTTTTGGAAGGGGCGAGGCGACGCGATTCAGCTTGGTAGTCGTGCACTGACCAGGCAAAGGCTGCGGTGTTGGCGGAGCAGGATGAGGGTTTTGGCGGTTTTCATGCCCTCAACCCTAACCAGTGGGGTGAAAGATGGCAAGCACCTGGGGAAAATTGATAGAAATGTGCGGAAACAGCTTTTTATCGACATTTAATCGCGGGTTGTAACGAAAAAGACCGCGTCGGTTGCGCGGTCTTTTTGATTGGCGCAAGCACGCCGTTCCAGCGCTGGCTCAGGGCTGGAAAGCACCGATGAAAATTGCCGGATCGACCCGCGCATCGTTGAGGCTGATGTTCCAGTGCATGTGCGGACCGGTGGCGCGGCCGGTGGAGCCGACCTTGCCGACCACCGCGCCGCGGCTCACGACCTGGCCGGTCTTCACGTCGATTTTCGACAGGTGGCAGAACATGCTGATGAAGCCTTGGCCGTGATCGACGAACACGGTGTTGCCGTTGAAGAAGTAGTTGCCGGTGAGGATCACCTTGCCGTTGGCCGGGGTCTTGATCGGTGTGCCGGCGGGTACGGCGAAGTCCAGGCCGGAATGCGGGTTGCGTTCTTCACCGTTGAAGAAGCGGCGCACGCCGAAGCGGCTCGACAGCGGTCCGCTGACCGGTTTGTCCAGCAGCAGGTTGCTTGGCGTACCGGGACTGAAACTGCGATAGGCCTTCAGTTGCTCGGCCAGTTCGGCGTCGATGCGCTTGAGGTCGGCCGGGTTCGGGTTGACCTGGCGCTGGTTTTTCAGGGTGATGCGCTGTTCCTGATACTTCTTGCTGCCGACGTTGAAATTCAGCGTGCGGCTGCCCTGGGTTAGGCTGGCGGCGCCCGGCTTCTGGGTCAGCGGAATGCCGACGATGGCCAGCCAGTTGTCCTGTTCCTTGACCACCAATACTGGCTTGCCGTCGAAACGGGCGGTCAGTGGCTGGGCGGACGGGCCGAGGTCGACCACGGCGACGCCGCCGGGTACCGGCTTGTTCAGTTGACGGGTGATGTAGCTGGCCTGGGCACTGCTGGCGAAGGTCAGGCAGAGCAGGAGCAGCGAGGCGAACAGTCTTGGCATGGATTCAGTCCAGTAGGGAAAGCGTGACCGGCGTCTGGTGGTTGTCTTCGACCCGCACCAGCAATTCGCCTTCGCCCAGGCGGGCTTTCAGGCGCTGGCCGTTGTGCGTCTGCGCGGCGCTGCGGATCGCCTGGCCGCGCTCGTCGAGGAGGATGCTGTAGCCGCGACCCAGCGTCGCCAGCGGGCTGACCACTTCGAGCATTTGCACCTGACTCTGGAGCTGTTGGCGGCGATCCTTGAGGGTGTCGCGCATGGCGCGTGGCAGGCGCTCGGCGAGGTTGTCGAGGCGTTCCTTGAGCAGCGCCAGGGTGCGGCCGGGATGCTGCGCGGCGAGGCGCGTGTCGAGTCGCGCCAGACGCTCGCGGCGCCGGTTCAGGCGCTGCTCGAAGGCGCGGCGCAAACGCATGTCGAGGTCGTCCAGACGCTGCGCCTGCTGGCGCAGCCGTTCGCCGGGGTGACGTAGGCGCCGGGCCAGGCTGTCGAGGCGCAGGCGATCGTGGCTCAGGCGGCTTTGCATGCGCAGCAGCAGGCGCCGTTGCAGGCTTTCCAGGCGGCGTTGCAGGTCGCTGCTGTCCGGCGCCAGCAGCTCGGCGGCGGCCGAGGGCGTCGGGGCGCGGACGTCGGCGACGAAGTCACTGATGGACACGTCGGTTTCATGGCCGACGGCGCTGACGATGGGCGTGACACAGGCGGCGATGGCGCGGGCCACGGCTTCTTCGTTGAAGCACCAGAGGTCTTCCAGCGAACCGCCGCCACGGGCCAGGATCAGTGCGTCGAAGCCCTGGGCGTCAGCTTTTTGCAGGGCGCGGACAATCTGCCCGATGGCTTCGCGGCCTTGCACGGCGGTGGGGATCAGGTTCAGCTCGACCTGCGGCGCGCGGCGGCGGAACACGCTGATGATGTCGCGGATCACCGCGCCGGTGGGCGAGCTAATGATGCCGATGCGTTGCGGGTGAGCGGGCAGGGCGCGCTTGCGTTCGGCGGCGAACAGGCCTTCGGCGCTGAGCTTCTCTTTCAATGCTTCGAAGGCCAGGCGCAGCGCGCCGTCACCGGCCGGCTCCACGGTGTCGAGGATCAGTTGGTAGTCGCCGCGGCCTTCGAACAGCGAGACCTTGCCGCGCACCTTGACCGCCAGGCCATCGCGCAACGCCTGGCGAACCCGCGCGGCGTTATTGCGAAACAGCGCGCAACGCACCTGGGCGCCGCTGTCCTTGAGGGTGAAGTAGATGTGGCCGGAAGCCGGGCGGGCGAGGTTGGATATCTCGCCCTCGACCCAGATGCTGCTGAAAACATCTTCCAGCAGCACGCGGGCGCGGCCGTTGAGTTGGCTGACGGTGAGGACTTCACGGTCGAGGCCGAGGCGTTCGAAAGGGTCTCTGATCATGGGGCGGCACTATAAAGGATCGCGGGGTGGGGTGTCCTGCCTATCCGGTACATAGGACAACACTCTGAAAGCCTGTAGAAATTACAGCGATCTTTGTAAGTCACTGCTTGACTCTGAAGTCACTAGAGGGTTTATCGTCCGCTCATCGAAGTATTCAATGGACCGCACAAACCGCCTTGGTTTGTGATCTTCAACAAGGATGTTGATGAAATGAACGATCCCTGATCCCCCTCCCTTAATACGCGAAGCGTAACTTTTCGCGTGCCCGTAAGTTCGCCCGTACAACCCGGCCTGATTGAAGGGCCGCTGTTGCGCTGTCGGCTGGGCGTTGAAAAACATCAATAACATTATCGAACGTTGTCCGTTCGGTTCGTGGCTACCTGCGCTTGTGTGTTTTTACAATAAACATCAATGGAAATGAGGAACTTCATGAACAGCAGCGATTTCTCCGCACGCCTGAAAGCGTTGGGTATCGACCCGTTGAAAGCGGCGGCAGCATCGGTTTCGGAACTTTATCGATTGCCGCAGAACACGCTCGATGAGATCAAGACGTCGTTGATTGTCGATGCCTTCCGTTTTCACTACCGCAACAATGCTTATTATCGGCAGGCCTGTAACAGCAAGGGCATTAATGAAGACAGCATCGCGACCTTCGATGACCTGATCCGCATTCCGCTGGTGCCGATCGCCAAGTTCAAGTCCGCCAGCAGTCACGAGTTGCTGTCCAAGCCGCTTGCGCAGATCGAACACGAAATGCGCAGCACCGGCACCAGCGGTATTCCGAGTATTTCCCGGCGCTGCCATGAAACCGTCGATGTTGCGGTGGTGGCGATCTATGCCATGTACCGCGAGTTCCTCGGTATTTCCAAAGGCGCGGGCTTGTATATCTGCCCGTCCACTGAGGAAATCCCGGAGATGGGCATGATCAAGGCACTGAACATGCTCGCCGGCATGCTCGATACCCATCGGTTCATGGTCAAGCAGGAGCGCTTCGTTCCCGAGCAGGCCATCGAACAGCTCAAGGGCTGGGAAAACCAGTTCACCCGCCACATCATCGGCCCGCCGTTCCTGATCTATCGCCTGCTGCAGTTCCTCAAGCAGACCGGCCAGCGCCTGACTCTGGACCGCGGCAGCCGGGTGATCACCCTCGGCGGCTGGAAGCGCTTTACCGGGCAGATGATTTCGCGCCGCGAATTCAACCTGATGTGTCAGGAATACCTCGGCATCGATCCGGGTTCGGTGCGCGACATCTACGCGCTGGTGGAATCCAACGTCATGGCCATTGATGACGAACACCAGGTCAAGCACGTTTCGCCCTATGTGCACTTCACCGTGCGCGACATGAACGACCTGAGCCGTGAAGTCGCGCCGGGCGAGAAGGGCGTGCTGGGGATTCTCGATCCGCTGGCGCTGGCGACGCCGGGAATGATCCTGACCGAGGACGTCGTCATCCTGCTGCCGGGTGAAAGTCCGTCGGGACGCAGTGGCCAGCGCATGGAATATGTGATGCGCGCGCCATCGTCGCTGGAGTTCGGTTGCTGTGCGGTAAACCTGGAAAAAACCATGGACGGACAAACCTCGAGCACCTGCCCGATCGCCAGTTGATAGTGTGGACCTCGCAAAAGGACTTTGTATGTTCAACGATATTATCGTCAGAAACTTTTCCGACCCTGTATACGCCGCCGAAGTTGATGAACAGGTCGCCGCCATCGAGCTGGGTAATCCGGTGTGCGGCGACCGTATTCGCGTGCAGTTCGAAGTGCTCGATCGCGCTATTCAGAATGTTCGTTATCAGGCCTGGGGCTGTGCAACTTCCCTGGCCACCGGAAATATATTCTGCGCGCAGATAGACGGTAAGTCCCTCGATACGCTCGAGGCTATTACCAGTACCGACATGCAACAGATGTTAGGCGAAATAGAACCTTCGCAACATCATTGCCTGGAAATGCTCAAGTCACTCTTTATCCAGCTACGGCAATACAACGCCGCCTGAGGAAGAACAGGATGTCGACTCACGGTTATTTCGATTACAACGCAACGACACCGATGTACAAGGAAGCCTCTCATGCACTGAGCGAGGCCTTGAACCACTTCGGTAACCCGTCGAGCGTCTACACGCTGGCCAAACAGAACCGCAACGCCCTGGCCATCGCACGGCAACAGGTCGCCGGTTTGATGAACTGCGCGCCGGCCGAGCTGACCTTCACCTCGGGAGGAACCGAGGCCAACAACTGGGCGATCAAGGGCTCGTTGCTCGCCTGCGGCGCCATCGGTCGAGTGGCACAGCCCACCCACCTCATCATTTCGGCGATCGAGCATTCGTCGATTCTCGAGATCGCCGCTCACCTGGAGCGGGTCTTCGGCTTCGAGATCACCCGCCTGGCGCCGGACCGTGAAGGCCTGGTGAGCGCGGAGCGGGTACGCCAGGCCCTGCGGGAAAACACCCGGCTGGTCTCGATCATGCTGATGAACAACGAAGTCGGCACCTTGCAGCCGGTGGGCGAGATCGCCCGGGTACTGCAGGGTCGCGGCATCCATTTCCATGTCGATGGCGTGCAGGCGGTGGGCAAGATACCCGTGGATGTCCAGGCGCTGGGTATCGACACCCTGTCGTTCGCCGGGCACAAGTTTTGCGGGCCCAAGGGCGTCGGCGGCCTGTACATGCGCAGCGGCGTGGTCCTTGAGCCGCTGCTGCACGGCGGCGGCCAGGAGGGTGGGTTGCGCGGCGGCACCGAAGCGTCGGCGCTGGTCACTGCCATGGGCGTGGCCGCCGAGGTGGCGGCAGCGGCCATGCCCGACACCATCGCGCGCATGGGCATTTACCGCGAGCACCTGATCGAGCAACTGCAACTGCGGATTCCCGGCGTGACCATCCATGGCTCGGCGGACCCGGCGAAGCAGGCGCCCAATACCCTCAGCGTGTGCATCGCGGGGATTCGCGCCGAGTCCCTGGCGGCGCTGCTGGACCAGATGCATGGCATCCAGGTCTCGCTTGGTTCCGCCTGTTCCAGCAACAACGCCAAGTCGCTGTCCCATGTGCTGGTGGCCATGGGACTTGGCGAGGCGGCGATCCAGTCGACCATGCGCGTCAGCCTCGGTCCGCTGACCACCGAGGACAGCCTCGAACGTTTCGTCGGCGCGGTCGAGGCGGGGATCCGCATGCTGCGGCGGATCAGCGGAGAGGTGTCAGCATGAGCCGACTGATCCCGCTGGACCGCGCCGGCACCATCCTCGACTGCCTCGATCACTACGCGGCGTCCCAGCCCGACGCGCCGGCCTACACCTTCGTCGGCCACAAGGAGGAGGACCGGCAGGTGCTCAGCTACGGCGAGTTGCACCAGCGCGCCACGGGCTATGCGACGGTTCTGCGCGACGCCGGGCTGGCGCACAGGAATGTCCTGCTGCTGTTTCCCACCGGGCTGGATTTCATCGTGGCGTTCTTCGCCTGTGCTTATGCGCGAGCGGTGTCGATTCCGGCCAATCTGGCGCGCAACAGCCATCACTACACCCGCCTCGGACAGATCGTGGAAAACGCCGGCGCCGCTGCAGTATTGACCGTGCCCGAGCTGCAAACCTCGATCGCCGAAGGACTGGGCCGGCGTGAGGACCTGAAGTTTTACTGCGAGCCGCTTGCTGCAAACCCGGCCTGTGCGCAACTGACCCGCCCGGACCCTGAGCAACTGGCGTTCATCCAATACACCTCTGGCTCCACCGGTGTGCCCAAGGGCGTGATGGTCCGGCACTCGCAACTGATCGCCAACGAGCGCGCGATCCATTCCGTCCTGCAACTGGGCGAGGGTGTTGTCGGCGCTGGCTGGTTGCCGCAGTTTCACGACATGGGCCTGATCGGCGCGCTGCTGCAACCCATCTCCCTGGGCGGCCACTATGTGTTCATGTCGCCGCTGCATTTCCTGCAGCGGCCGCTGCGCTGGCTGACCTTGCTCAGCCAGTACGGCGCAGCGGCTACCGGAGCACCGAACTTCGCCCTGGCCTTGTGCGTGCAGGCCGAGGTCGACGAGCGCACGGCGGCGCAACTGGACCTGTCGGCGCTGCGCGTGCTCTTCTGCGGTGCCGAACCGATCAGCGCCACGGTGCTGGAGCGTTTCGAAGAAAAGTTCGCCCGCTACGGCCTGCGCACGGGAACGGTCACGCCGTGCTACGGCCTGGCGGAAGCGACCCTGATCGTGTCCGGTGGCGTGGCGGCGAATGGGCAAAGGGTGCTGAACGTCGCCCGCAAGGACCTGGAAAACGGCATCGCCATCATCGCCAGCGAGGTCGATCAGGACGCGCAGGCCCTGGTCAATTGCGGTCCTGTGGTGCGTGATCATCAGGTGGCAATCGTCGATCCCGACAGCCGTCGCCGCGTCGACGACGGCCAGACGGGCGAGGTCTGGTTTTCCGGCCCCAGCGTCGCCTCAGGTTACTGGGCCAACGCCCAGGCCAGCGCTGCCACCTTCGGCGCCACCACCGCTTGCGGCCAAGGCCCGTGGATGCGCACCGGCGACCTGGGTTTTGTCCACGATGGAAGCCTGTATATCGCCGGCCGGATCAAGGAATTGATCATTCTGCGCGGACGCAATGTTCACCCCCATGACCTGGAAACCAGCCTGCGCGATGTGCATCCAGCACTCGGCGAGGTCGCCATTGCGGTGTTCGCCGTCGAGGCCGGCCCGAGCCCGCAGGTGGTTACCTGGATCGAGTTTCCCCGTCGCGACCGCAGCGCCGGCGACCTGGATTTCCCGAGTCTCACTCGCCAGTTGCGTGCGGTGCTGATGGCCGCCCACGAAGTGCGCCTGGAAGACATCGCCTACCTGTACCAGGGCGCGATTCCGCGCACCTCAAGCGGCAAGGTGCAGCGTCATCTGTGCGCCAGCCGTCACCTCGACGGCAGCATCGAACAGCACCGCCTGCTGATCCACTCCACCCGCCAACCGACCCCGTCCTGCCTGGAGGCTATCGCGCCATGACCGCCGATCTGAACCTGACCGTCCCGTTGCCCAATGCCGCCTGGTCCGCGGAGGAAGGCCTGGCCGCCGTCAAAGCGCTGATCAAGACACGCCTGCGGGATTACCTGCGGGTGCATCAGCCGGATTTCGTCGAAGAAATCCACGACAACCTGTCGTTCGACTATATCGGCCTCGACTCGGTGGCCCGGGTCGAACTGGTGGCAGCGCTGGAGCGGCACCTGGGTATCGCCCTCGACCCGACCGCCGCCTATGACTTCGTCACCGTCGGCGCCCTGGCCAGCTTTGTCTGGTCGGAGCTGTCCGGCGAATCCCTCGACCTGAAAGCCGCGCTGGGGGTCTGAATGCTCGACTGTCTCGTTATCGGCGGCGGGCAATCGGGCCTGCTGTGCGGGCATTTACTGGCGCGGGCCGGCATCGACTACCGGGTGCTCGATGCCGGTCCGCGCGCCGGCGAGGTCTGGCGGCAACGGCCTGCCAGCCTGCGGCTGTTCACCTCGCGGCAGTTCTGTCGTCTGGCGGATCTGCCGATGCTCGGCGACCCCGAGGGCTATGCCTCAGGCCATGAATTTGCCGATTACCTGGAAGCGTTCGCCCGGGCGAAGCAGGTGCGGGTGTCCTTCGCTACCCGCGTGGCGCGGTTGAGCGCGGTTGCAAACGGCTTCGAGGCACTGCTGGAAAATGGCGAAGTCATTCGCTGCCGCAGCGTGATCAATGCCACCGGCTCCAACCAGGCGCCGGTCGTGCCCGGTTTTGCGCGGAAGCTCGATCCGCGGGTCGTGCAATTGACCGCCGGCGAGTTTCGCGATGCCGGCTTTATGCCCGCCGGCTCTCGGATCGCCGTGGTCGGTGACGGCGCCAGCGGGCGGCAGATCGCCCTGGAACTGGCCGCGCAACACAGGGTGATTTTGGCCTGTGGGCGTCAGCGCAAGCTGGTGCCGAATCGGGTGCTGGGCAAGGACGTGTTCTGGTGGTTGAACAGCCTGGGAATCCTGTCGGCCCAGCACGATACCTGGGTCGCGGGAATCATCAGAAAGCGCGATCCGATTCCGGTGGCGAGTGCCAACAACAACGCACTGGCACAACGGGGTGTGGAGATCAGAGCACGCGCCATCGATGCCGATGAAACCGGGCTGATCTTCCAGGACCCGCATCACGAGCCGGTCCAGGCGGTGATCTGGTGCAACGGTTATCGGGAAGACACCGGCTGGATTCAACTGCCCGGCGCCGAAGCCTTTGGCGTCGGTATCGGCCACGAAGGCCGCACGCCGCAACTGGGCTTTTTCCTGATGGGCCGCAAGTGGCTGAGTTGTCGCGCGTCGGAACTTGTGGTCGGCGCCAATAACGACGCTGCCCGCGTCGTCGAATATGTCCGGGAGTATCTGGGCAACTAACCGCAGTTCATCTGAAGGATGAGTTGAACATGATAAGAAATACAGTTGCCTGGATCGTCAGATCCCGGTTGTGGGTTCTTATTGCCCTGAGTTTGGCCACGGTAGTGTTCGCCACCCAGGTCAGAAACCTGCAGATCGTCATCAACCCCAACACCATGTTGCCGCAGGCGCACCCGAGTGTGATCGGCACCAACCTGGCCGAATCGCTGTTTGGTTCCAAGCATGTGGTGGTCATCGGCATCAGTGCGGCGGAGGGCGGTAGCGCGCTGACCCCGCGCATTCTCACGACCCTCGGCGAGCTTTCCACGCAGATCAGTACGCTGCCCGGGGTCAAGGGCCATACGCTGATGAGCGTCACGGCGAACAAGGCCAAGTCGATTGCGGGGGCCGCCGACGAAATGCGCGTCGAACCGCTGCTGGACACACCGATCGACCCCGGCGCCATCGCCCGCCTGCAGGAGCGCCTCGCCAATAATCCGGTGTATCGCGGCACGCTGGTGTCGGAGGATGGCAGCCTGGTGTCGCTGTCGTTTGCGATCCACGCCGACCAGGGCGGTTTCCGCAAGATCATGGACGGGGTGCAGAAGGTCATCGACGAACACCGCGCGCCGGACCTGAAAATCACCGCCAGTGGCTCGCCGGTGTTTTTCGCCGCGGTGGAACGCTTCGCCCAGCGCATGGCCATTCTGTTTCCCATCGCCCTGCTGATCATCGGCCTGATCCACCTGGAAGCCTTCCGCACCGTGCAGGGCCTGATCCTGCCGCTGCTCACCGCGGTGCTCGCGGTGATCTGGGGGCTGGGCATCATGGGCGCGGTCGGCGTGCCGATGGATGCGTTCAACGCCACCACGCCGATCCTGATCCTCGCGGTCGCCGCCGGGCATGCCGTGCAGATCCTCAAGCGCTATTACGAGGAGTACGACAAGCTCACCCTCGGCGGCGCGCCGGGCTCGCCGCAGCAGCTCAACGACCAGGCGATTATCCAGTCCCTCAGCCGGGCCGCGCCGGTGATGCTGACGGCGGGGGGCGTGGCGGTGCTGGGCTTCTTTTCCCTGGTCACCTTCGAGATCGCCACCATCCGCACCTTTGGCCTGTTCACCGGCCTTGGCATTCTCAGCGCGCTGTTCATTGAGCTGACGTTTATCCCGGCCCTGCGCAGTTACCTGCCGGCGCCTGCGGTCAAGGCACCAGACGTCAAGGGGCCGAGGGTCTGGGATCGCCTCGCCGACCACCTGACCGGGCTGATCCTCAAGCGCCGCGGGCTGATCGTTTCGCTGTTCATGGCGGTCGCGTTGCTGTCCTCCATCGGCCTGCTGTTCCTCAACAAGGAAAACTCGACCAAGAGTTATTTCGGCCGCGGCCTGGCGGTGTATCAGGACGATGAATTCCTCAACCGCAAGCTGGCCGGGACCAACACCCTCTACGTGGTGTTCCAGGGCCTGCAGACCGACAGCCTGAAAGACCCGCACACCCTGCGCCTGATCGAAGACACCCAGCGGTTTGTCGAAACCCTGCCGGACGTCGGCAAGACCACCTCCATCGTCGATTTCATCAAGCAGATGAGCCAGTCGATGAACGAAGGCGACCCGCGCTACTTCCGCGTGCCGGACGCCCAGGACATGGTTTCGCAGTACCTGCTGCTGTACTCCATGTCCGGCGATCCCACTGACTTCGACGCCTACATCGACTACGAGTACCGCAACGCCAGCCTGATCGTCTGGACCCGCAACGACAGCAGCACCTACGCCGCCGGCCTGGTGCAGGCGATTCGCGGCTTCGTGCAGGAGCGCCTGCCGCCGGGGGTGAAGGTGCAGATCGGCGGCAGCGTTCCGCAGTCGTCGGCCCTCAGCGAAACCCTGGTGCACGGCAAGATCATGAACATCCTGCAGATGATGGGCGTGATCCTGCTGGCCGGCGCCTTGGTGTTCCGCTCGCTGATGGGCGGCGTTTACCTGGTCGTGCCGCTGGCGGTCACCGTACTGGTCAACCTCGGCGTAATGGGCGCCACCGGCATTCCGCTCAACACCCCCAACTCGGTGGCGTCGGCCATGGCCATCGGGATCGGCGCCGACTACGCCATCTACATCCTCTACCGCATGCGCGAGGAACTGCAGCGGGTCGAGGATTTCGACCGGGCCCTGCGGGAAACCATGCGCACCGCCGGCAAGGCGGTGGTCTATGTCGCCACGGCGATTGCCGGCGGCTACTCGGTGCTGATGCTGTCGTTCAACTTCTACATCCACATCTGGTTCGGCTTCCTCATCGTGCTGTCGATGATCGTCAGCGCGCTGTGCGCTCTGGTGCTGATCCCGGCGCTGATGAAGGCCTTCCCGCCAACCTTCCTGCGAGCCCAAGCGATGAAAAAGCCACTGCCTGGCGCGGTCCTGCCGCTGCTGTTTGCCCTTGCCATCGGCCTGCTGCTGCGCCCGGACAGCGCGCTGGCCGCGGACGCCAATGCCGACGACATCATGTCGCGCAGCTACCAGGCGACGCGCATGGACAGCTCCCTGTCGCAATCGACCTTCACCCTGACCAACGCCTCCGGCCAGGAGCGGGTGCGCAAGACCTTCGCCGCGACCCGCCTGCAGGATGACGGCACGCACAACCGCCGGGTCATACGTTTCCTGTCGCCGGGCGATGTGCGCAACACCACCACGCTGATCATCGAAAAATCCTCGCAGGATGATGTCTGGGTGTACCTGCCGACCCTGAAAAAGGCCCGGCGTCTGGCCAGCAGCAACAACAACCGCAGCTTCGTCGGCACCGACCTGACCTACGGCGACCTGATCGGCCACAAGCCCCAAGACTGGACCCACCGCCTGCTGCGCGAGGAGACCTGGGACGGCGTTGCCACCCAGGTCATCGAGTCGCTGCCAAAGTCCGCAGAAATCGCCAGCAACACCGGCTATTCGAAGCGCATCAGCTGGGTTGCCAACGACTCCTTCGTGGCGGTCCGCACGGAGCTTTACGACGCCAGCCAGGCACTACAGAAAACCGTGCTCAGCAGCGAATTGAAGGCGGTCGATACGGCGCGACAGAAGTACCAGCCGATGCTGGTCAAGGTCAGCAATCACCAGACCGGCCACTCGACCACCGTGCGGATGGACAGCTTCGAAGCCAACGTCGCGGTGAGCGACAACTACTTCACCAACGGCTACCTCGAACGGCAAGAGTGAACCATGCGCGCCCAACTGCTTATCCTGTTTGCCGCCGTCGGCGCCTTCAGCGAGTTTGCCCGCTCGCAGAGCCTGCCGTTCGGTGAGTGCCGCACCGGCTACTGGTCGTCCAACCGCAATCTGGACGACCACGGCGACATCGCCAAAGGCACCTGCCTGATCAACTGGAACCTCGATCTCGCCGAGCAGACGCGCCTGGTGCTCGCGGCGCGGGCCGGGATCGACGACAGCGGGCAGGCGGACGGCTACAGCGGCCGCCTGCGCGATGGCTATATCGAAACCGGCAACGATGCGTGGCGCTGGCGAGTGGGACGGCAGGTCATCGCCTGGGGGCGTTCGGACCGGATCAATCCCACCGATTACCTGTCGCCGCGGGACTTCACCCTGCTGGTGCCCGAGGACGACGAGCAGCGCATGGGCCTCAATGCGGTTCAGGTTCGCCATGGCTTCAATGACAGCCTGTCGCTGACCGCAGTGCTGGCGGATTTCGACGCCAACCGCATGCCTCAGGGAACCCTGCCGAGCAACCTGGACAAGCGCGACGAACCCGATGCCCTCGAAACGGCACTGAAACTCGACCATGCCGGCGACAGCCTGGACTGGTCGCTGTCGTGGTTCGATGGCTATGAGCGGGCGCCGCGTTATCAGGCGGTGCTGACGCCGGCGCTGCGTTTTATCAGCGCCTATGAACGCAAGCGCGCCATCGGTGCGGACTTTGCCTGGGCCGCGGGGGAGTGGACGGTACGCGGCGAGTTCGCTCACGAGCGTTTGTCGCTGGACTGTTCGGGGTGCCGTGACGAACGGCGCAAAAGCACGCGGATCGTGGTGGGCGCCGACCGTAATTTCGGCGAGTCGGCCAACGTCAATCTGCAACTGTTCGGGGTCTTTCGCGACTACCGGGAGCCGGCTGACAGCGGGATTTTGCGGCTGATCGAAGAGGGCGAGGATCGCCTGAATTCCGAGTTCGGCCGCCGCGACTGGGGACTGACCACACGGATTTCCGACATGTTCTTCAATGAGCGGCTGAAGCTGGAAGTGTCCGCCGTAGCCGACCTCACCGGCAGCAGTTATGTGGTTCGGCCACGGGCCAGCTATTCGCTCACTGACTCGGTGAAGTTGGGGGCGGGCGTGGATTACTTCCACGGCGCCCGGCAGAGTTATTTCGGGGTGAGGAAGAAGAACAGCGTGACGTTCATGGAGTTGAGTCTGGTGTTCTGAGGCGGCGGGCCGGCTGCGCTGAGCAGCCGGCCTCAGGCTTTAAGGTTCGGAATTGTTTAGTGCTCACTGTGGGGGAACAGGTTTGGCGCCGATGCAATCCTGGATGCTAGGGCCGACGTAGGTCATTCCGACCCATACGCCTCCGCCTTGGTCCCAGTTCAGGCGCCCGCCGGAAAAAGCCAGGTCGTATATAACGGTCTCACCAATCAATTGCCCATTGTAATTGTCATACAGGCGGTAAAAGCCGGGTAGTTCCCATGTGTGCGGCCATTGTACTCTCCCATCTTCATTGGGAATGGTTTGGCCATGCAGTATGTCTGGCAATAACCAGAAAGGTTCGAAGGCCTGAAGACTGGAGCAGCCGTTTGGACTTTGTCTGATTTCTCCCCATGGAGAAGCGAAGCCTTTTTCCCACCATTCGGAGGAAAACCAAAGACAGGTGATGGCAGCAACGAAAATTAAGAGGCCTTTGCCAGAACGCCGATTCAAGGTTGATCTCCCAAATCAATAATCTTCTGCGCTGAGCAGCCGGCCTCAGGCCTTAAGGTGCGGGATTGTTCAGTGCTCACTTTGGGGCACAGGTTTGGCGCCGATGCAGTCCCGGATGCTAGGGCCGACGTAGGTCATTCCGACCCATACGCCTCCGCCTTGGTCCCAGTTCAATCTACCTCCGGAATATGCAAGGTCATAGATGACGGTTTCGCCGATCAGTTGGTTGTTGTAGTTGTCATATAAGCGGTAGAAGCCAGGAACCTTCCAGAAGTGAAACCATCGAAGTTTTGCGCCATCGTTGGGTGCTAATTCACGATGAAAAATATCGGGCAGCAACCAGAAGGGGTTGAAGGTCTCGATACGGGAGCACAAGTTTGGGCTGTTCTCAGCTTCATCCATTGGGGAGGCCAAGCCTTTTTCCCACCACTCGGATGCGAGCCAGAGAGCGGGGATGATGGCTGTGCAAATAGCCAAGCTTTTCCAGATCGATTTCAAGGGGCCTCTCCCATATCAACGCTCTTCCACAGCACATCGGGGTAGAGAACGTCGCCGCCGTCCATGCCGGTTTTTTTCCTGTATTTCCTGAAATCATTATTTCTAACCATGGTGGATTCGTCGGTTGCCTACTTTGTCGGTGATGGCGTAGCCGACAAAACCTCGCTCGAAGCGGGTGACGTCGGAATGAACGAGGCCTGCTGCGCTGAGCAGCAGGCCTCAGGCCTTGAAGGCGCGAGATTGTTCAGTGCTCACTTTGGGGCACAGGTTTGGCGCCGATGCAGTCCCGGATGCTAGGGCCGACGTAGGTCATTCCAACCCATACACCTCCGCCACGGTCCCAGCTCAATCTACCTCCGGAATATGCAAGGTCATAGATGACGGTTTCGCCGATCAGTTGGTTGTTGTAGTTGTCATATAAGCGGTAGAAGCCAGGAACCTTCCAGAAGTGAAACCATCGAAGTTTTGCGCCATCGTTGGGTGCCAACTCACGATGGAAAATATCGGGCAGCAACCAAAATGGTTTGAAGGTTTGGATACGGGAACACAAGTTTGGGCTGTTCTCAGCTTCATCCATTGGGGAGGCCAAGCCTTTTTCCCACCACTCGGATGCGAGCCAGAGAGCGGGGATGATGGCTGTGCAAATAGCCAAGCTTTTCCAGATCGATTTCAAGGGGCCTCTCCCATATCAACGCTCTTCCACAGCACATCGGGGTAGAGAACGTCGCCGCCGTCCATGCCGGTTTTTTTCCTGTATTCCCTGAAATCATAATTTCTAACCATGGTGGATTCGTCGGTTGCCTACTTTGTCGGTGATGGCGTAGCCGACAAAACCTCGCTCGAAGCGGGTGACGTCGGAATGAACGAGGCCTGCTGCGCTGAGCAGCAGGCCTCAGGACTTAAGGTGCGGGATTGTTCAGTGCTCATTTTGGGGAACAGGTTTGGCTCCGATGCAATCCCGGATGCTAGGGCCGACGTAGGTCATTCCGACCCATACGCCTCCGCCACGGTCCCAGCTCAATCTGCCTCCGGAATATGCAAGGTCATAGATGACGGTTTCGCCGATCAGTTGGTTGTTGTAATTGTCATATAAGCGGTAGAAACCGGGTGATTCCCAAGTGGGAAACCATTGACCCTCGCCATCGTCGTTGGGTGCAAATTCACGGTGCAGTATGTCGGGCAACAACCAGAAAGGTTTGAAGGTCTGAAGGCTTGAGCATCCGTTTGGGCTTAGTCTTGGTTCTCTTTTAGCGGAGGCAAGGCCTTTTTCCCACCATTCGGAGGCGAGCCACAGCCCCAGCAGGCTAGCTACGAAAATCCCCAACTTTCCCATCGGCTTCAGGCCTTAAGGTGCGGGATGAGTATCCATGGCACACCTCCGACGATCTGGAAGAAGCCGCCGGTGACGCCACAGGTGACGGTGTCACCTAGGCGCGATTGGGGCAGTCCTCCCATTATGGTGCCGCTGCTGCCTTCGATGACCTTGCCACCACAGCTTGTCTTGTCGCCGATGCGGATGAAGTAGCCTTGCATAGGGTTGAGTTCCTCATGGCTGGGTACTCGAGTCGTATTCGAATACGGGGTATGGCCTGCGAGAGCCTTCAGGTTTTCTGAAGGTCTGCAGGCCGACCGGCCAGAGGATGGGCACTATGGTTGGAAGGTTATGTAGGACCGTTCTCTACGGTTGGTGGGAAATCACTTAATTCTCGCGGTGCTGTCCTGGTGAGCACAGGCCTGGCTGCCGGCACCCTCCAGCGCGCCTTCGCGGATACGCCGCACGTTGTCGTTGAGCACCTTGTAGAAGAAGTTGTGGTACAGCCAGCCTTTCACGCCGTTCAGGTTGGTCTTGTGCTCGCGGTAGAAATCGTCCGGCGATGCGTACAGCCCGAGTTCCCGGGCAATGCCTTCGCGCTGGATGTAGGTGTCGCGTCCGGTCCATTGCACCGCAGGTTCGGCCAGGGACGGGGTGGCCACGGCATAGCCGAGGAACGCGTGCTGGCAGTTGCTGAACCTGTTCTGTACCGCGCGCAGGTATTGCTCATCAAGGATCACCCCTTCGAGCACCACCCACTGGCCATGCAACTCGACCTCGACCCAGGTGTGGAGAATTTCCCGAGGCGCCATGAAGTAGACGAAGGCGGTCATGGCACCTTTCTGCAGGCGTTTGTCGATGGTGAAGGCGCGCAGCCGGCAGGGAATGCCGAGGGCGCGCAGCAAGGCCATCAGCAGGTTCGACTTGGTGTTGCAGTGGCCCAGGCCTTCCTTGAGGATCGCCGACGCCGGCAGGCTGTCGGCGCCGGCGTTGTAGCCGAACAGGATTTCATCGCGGCAGAACTCGTAGACGGCGCGGGCCGCCTGTTCGGGCGGCAACTGGCGCCAGCCGCGGGTGTCGATGAGGTGAGCGATCGCCGGGGCGTCGAAATCGAGTATCCCGGTGCGTTGCAGATAGTCCTGATCCTTCTGTGTACTCATGGCAAAGCCTCCGTGTTTTTGCCTAGGCTGGACCCTGTAGCTACTTCAGGGTCAAGGTCGCGTCGTGGATATGACTGAGGAATTGCCTCACAAGCGGTCCGGCGTCTCGTCTGTAGGCGATGGCGACGGTGCTGACGCAGCCCGGGTCGGCCATCGGCAGAAAACGTACCGACGTCGGGGCGATGTCCTGCATGCAGCGCGGCAGCAAGGCGACGCCGAAGCCGGCCTGGATCAATTGCAACTGGGTGGTCTTGCGCGACACCACCCGCGCTGGCCGTGGGAAAAAACCAGCGCTCATGCACAGTTCCGCCGACAGGTAACTCAGACCGCCGCGCTGACGATGGGGGATGGAGATGAACGGTTCTTCCCGCAGGTCTTGCAGGTGCACGCTGTTGTGCGTCGCCAGCGGGTGGGTATCGGCTACCGCCAGCAGCAGCGGCTCTTCGAACAGCGGCTCCACGCACAGGCCTTCATGCTGGCGCAGCACCGGCAGGCGTAGCAGGCCGATATCCAGACGACCGTCGGCCAACTCTTCTAGTTGGCCTTCGGACGAAAGCTGGGCTATTTCCATGGAGACCCCGGTGTTCTCGCGCAGATAGCCGCCCAGCCGTTGCAGCAGCGTGCCGGTGAGCGGCACCGTGCTCGAATGGCTCAGGCGCAGGCTGCCGCGCAAGCCCTGGCCGACCTCGCGGGCGAGGGTACTGGCCTTGTCCAGGTCCTGCAGCAGATGGCGGGCCCGTGGCAGGAAGGCCAAACCAGCAGCGGTCAGGCGCGGTTGTCGCGCGGTGCGTTCGAACAGGGCTGTGTCCAGTTGCTGCTCCAGTTCGCGGACCTGCCGGCTCAGGGCCGACTGTGCGATGAAGAGGCGTTCGGCGGCAGCACTGAAGCTGCCGCTTTCGGCGATTTCAACGAAGTAGCGCAGTTGGCGGGTAGAAATCATGAGCTATGCCGTTTCGAGATGGCTGATGGCGATATTGCATATTAGTCGGCATAGGTGCCGACTGGTTAAGGTGATCTGAAACTTCTGCAAGGTGCCTCCCGAATGCTGTCGGATCTGTTCGCCCAATTGCCGTTTTCTACCCTCGACTGGCTGCCGATCCTGCTCGGTGTGGCCGCCGCCTATGTGGTGTTCGGCATCGCTGGCTTCGGCACTGCGCTGGTGGCCGGGCCGGTGCTGATCAACTTCATGCCGCTGTCGCAGATCATTCCGTTGCTGGTGCTGCTGGATTTCGTCGCCGCGTTCGGCAACTGGCTGCCGTCGCGCAAGGCGGTGGTCAGGAGCGAATTGCTGCGCCTGCTGCCGTTCATGGCGCTGGGCTGCACCCTCGGGGTGATTTTTCTGCTCAAGCTCAAGGCCGATGTGCTGATGTTGCTGATGGGCCTGTTCGTCACTGCCTACGCACTCTATAGCCTGGCGGTGAAGGTCAAACCGGCCAACCTGGCACCGGCCTGGGCGGTGCCGACGGGGACAGTGGGCGGCCTGTTCGGCGCGTTGTTCGGCAGCGGCGGTTTTCTATATGCGCTGTACCTCAATGCCCGCCTGACTTCCACCGAGCAGGCGCGGGCGACCCAGAGTGCGCTGATCAGTTGCAGCACCGTGGTGCGCCTGAGTCTGTTCCTGATCGCCGGGGTCTACGCCGACGGGCCGTTGCTGCTGCTCGCGGTGTGCCTGCTGCCGATGATGTTCCTCGGCCTGCGCATCGGCCGCCGGCTGACCCTGAACATGTCCCGCGAAGCCTTCGTGCGCCTGGTGACCTGGCTGGTGCTGGGCAGCGGCATCGCGCTGATCGGTCGTTACCTGAGTGAGGTAAACTGGCAGCTTTGAGCACGTCTGGCCGCTGTCATGATTACCCAGAGCATCATCGTTCCCCGCATGTCCACCATCCCCGTGCACGAAGCCCGTGCGCGAGCCATCCTGCGCTGGCTGGTACGCGAGAAGATCGTCGAAGAGGGCCTCAGCACCTGCGGCCTCACCGGCAGCCGCATGGGCCACGCCATCGGCGAAGGTGCGCGCAAGGTGGTGGAGCGGCCGGAATTGCTGCCGTATGGCAAGCGCATCAATGGGCTGGAAGTCATCACCAAGCGCTGCATCTATACGCCGCTGGATGATTTCCTCGAAGAAGCGGGCTGCCCGGAATGTCGCCGGGAGGTCGGCGAGGCGCTGTTCGACAGCCTGGAAGACTGGATGCCGGCGCAGACCGATAACTTCACCTGCCCTGAATGCGGCCATGAAGACGACATCAACGGCTTTTTGTTTCTGCAGCCGTGTGCCTTTTCCAACCTGGGCTTCATCTTCAACGGGTGGGCCGACGCCGATTTCAAACAGACCTTCCTCGACGCCTTCGCCGACTGGCTGGATCAGCCGGTGGCGGTGGTGCGGGTGAAGCGGCCAGTCAACTGACCGAAGGCCCATCTTTGCATTGAGTGAACAGGCGCGCATGAGTATAATGGCGCGCTTCCATTTTTCCCGCCCGGGAGCCCCCGCGATGCTGCGTATCAGCCAAGAAGCCCTGACCTTCGACGACATTCTCCTTGTACCTGGCTACTCCGAGGTACTTCCTAACGAAGTCAGTCTCAAGACCCGTTTGACCCGTGGCATCGAGCTGAACATTCCGTTGGTTTCCGCCGCCATGGATACCGTGACCGAAGCCCGCCTGGCCATCGCCATGGCGCAGGAAGGCGGCATCGGCATCATCCACAAGAACATGACCGTCGAGCAGCAGGCTGCCGAAGTCCGCAAGGTCAAGAAGTTCGAGGCCGGTGTAGTCACCGACCCGATCACCATTGACGCCGACGCCACCGTTCGCGATCTGTTCGAACTGACCCGCCTGAACAACATCTCCGGCGTACCGGTGCTGAACAACGGCGACCTGGTCGGCATCGTCACCTCCCGTGACGTGCGCTTCGAAACCCGCCTGGACATCGCCGTCCGCGACGTGATGACCCCGAAAGAGCGTCTGGTCACTGTCCGCGAAGGCGCCGACAAGAACGAAGTCCGCGAGCTGCTGCACAAGCACCGCCTGGAAAAAGTCCTGATCGTCGATGGCAACTTCAGCCTCAAGGGCATGATGACCGTCAAGGACATCGAAAAAGCCAAGGCCTACCCGCTGGCCAGCAAGGACGACCAGGGTCGTCTGCGTGTCGGCGCTGCTGTCGGTACCGGCAAGGACACCGCCGAGCGCGTTGCCGCACTGGTTTCCGCTGGTGTTGACGTAGTGGTGGTGGACACCGCCCACGGCCACTCCAAAGGCGTGATCGACCGCGTTCGCTGGGTCAAGGAAACCTTCCCGCAAGTGCAGGTGATCGGCGGCAACATCGCCACCGGCGCTGCCGCCAAGGCCCTGGCTGAAGCCGGCGCTGACGCGGTCAAGGTCGGTATCGGCCCTGGCTCGATCTGCACCACCCGTATCGTTGCGGGTGTCGGCGTGCCGCAGATCAGCGCCATCGCCAACGTCGCCGCCGCCCTCGAAGGCACCGGCGTTCCACTGATCGCCGACGGCGGCATCCGCTTCTCCGGTGACCTGTCCAAGGCCATCGTCGCGGGCGCTTCGTGCGTGATGATGGGTTCGATGTTCGCCGGTACCGAAGAAGCGCCGGGTGAAGTCGAACTGTTCCAGGGCCGTTCCTACAAGGCTTACCGTGGCATGGGCTCGCTGGGCGCCATGGCTCAGGCACAAGGTTCCTCGGACCGTTACTTCCAGGATTCCTCGGCCGGCGCCGAGAAGCTGGTTCCGGAAGGCATCGAAGGCCGCGTTCCTTACAAAGGCGCACTGGCCGCGATCATCCACCAGTTGATGGGCGGTCTGCGTTCCTCGATGGGCTACACCGGCAGCGCCGACATCGAAGAAATGCGCACCAAGCCTGAGTTCGTGCGCATCACCGGTGCCGGCATGGCCGAGTCCCATGTGCATGACGTACAGATCACCAAAGAAGCGCCAAACTACCGCGTAGGTTGATGCTCCTGGCAACACCGTTAAGCGGGGCTGTTATCGAACAGCCCCGCGTCGTTTCCGATTACCACTGACGAGATTGAGTCATGGCCCTCGACATTCACGCTCACCGCATCCTGATTCTCGACTTCGGTTCCCAGTACACCCAGCTGATCGCCCGCCGCGTGCGCGAAATCGGCGTGTACTGCGAACTGCACCCGTTCGACATGGACGATGAAGCCATTCGTGCATTCAACCCGCGCGGCATCATCCTCGCCGGCGGTCCAGAGTCCGTCCACGAAGCCAACAGCCCGCGCGCGCCGCAGGCCGTTTTCGACCTGAACGTACCGGTACTGGGCATTTGCTACGGCATGCAGACCATGGCCGAGCAGATGGGCGGCAAGGTCGAAGGTTCGGACCTTCGCGAATTCGGTTATGCCCGCGTTGACGTGGTCGGCAAGAGCCGCCTGCTTGACGGCATCGAAGACCACGTCGACGACGACGGCGTCTTCGGCCTGGACGTGTGGATGAGCCACGGTGACAAGGTCACCCAGATGCCGAAGGACTTCCACGTCCTGGCCAGCACCCCGAGCTGCCCGATCGCCGGCATGTTCGACGATGCCCGCGGCTACTACGGCGTGCAGTTCCACCCGGAAGTGACCCACACCAAGCAGGGCGGTCGCATCCTGTCGCGCTTCATCCTCGACATCTGTGGCTGCGAAGCCCTGTGGAACGCCTCGAACATCGTCGAGGACGCCATTGCCCAGGTTCGCGAGCAAGTCGGTTCGGCCAACGTGCTGCTGGGCCTGTCCGGCGGTGTCGACTCCTCCGTGGTTGCCGCGCTGCTGCACCGCGCCATCGGCGACCAACTGACCTGCGTCTTCGTCGACAACGGCCTGCTGCGTCTGCACGAAGGCGAGCAAGTGATGGCCATGTTCGCCGAGAACATGGGCGTCAAGGTGATCCGCGCCAACGCCGAAGAGCAGTTCCTTGGCAACCTGGCCGGTGAGTCCGACCCGGAGAAGAAGCGCAAGATCATCGGTCGCACCTTCATCGACGTGTTCGATGCCGAGGCCAGCAAGCTGGACAACATCCAGTTCCTCGCCCAGGGCACCATCTACCCGGACGTGATCGAGTCGGCTGGCGCCAAGAGCGGCAAGGCTCACGTAATCAAGTCGCACCACAACGTCGGTGGCCTGCCGGAGGAAATGAACCTCAAGCTGGTCGAGCCGCTGCGCGAACTGTTCAAGGACGAAGTGCGCAAGATCGGCCTGGAACTGGGCCTGCCGTACGACATGGTCTACCGTCACCCGTTCCCGGGCCCGGGCCTGGGCGTGCGTATCCTCGGCGAAGTGAAGAAGGAATACGCCGACCTGCTGCGTCGTGCCGACCACATCTTCATCGAAGAACTGCGCAAAGCCGATTGGTACCACAAGACCAGCCAGGCCTTCGTCGTGTTCCAGCCGGTGAAATCGGTGGGCGTCGTTGGTGATGGCCGTCGCTACGCTTGGGTCGTCGCCCTGCGTGCCGTCGAGACCGTGGACTTCATGACCGCGCGTTGGGCACACCTGCCGTACGAGCTGCTGGAAACTGTCAGCGGCCGGATCATCAACGAGATCGAAGGGATTTCGCGGGTGACCTACGACGTGTCGAGCAAGCCGCCGGCGACGATTGAGTGGGAATGATCCCGCGTCCGGCACTGACCGGCACCCACTAGCAAGAAAAAACCTGAAGCCCGCGTAACTGCGGGCTTTTGGCTTTTTGGGGCAGGCAAGGCCCCATAGCGTAGAGCGCTGATTCCCTGTTTCTTCTAGTGATGGATTACCGGCGGCCGTCGCACACCGGTGATTCGCCAACGCGGCCTTGCTTGCACAGATCCATATTGTCCTTACGCTTGAAGCCAGCATCTTTCATGCAATAGAAGTGCTTCAATTCCGCATCGATTGAGCCGTTGCCTATGCCCGCGACATTGGGGTACCCGCACGCGAGCATGGCACTCTTGACCCCCTCGACCGAGACGCCGCTCTTTTGCCAATTGGTGAAGTCCGGCGGTGGCGGTTGAAAGCCCCTTCCCGTACAGCCCACCAGTAACACAGCGAAAAAGCTCAACAGCAGGCTCCTGGTAAACATGGCGTTCTCCCTCACGCTATGACTCGGACAACACGTGACACGCCGTTGTCTGAGTTTTTCTAGAAAGGCCTGCGGCATTTCCGCGTGGAGTGTGTGAAGGATCATTACCGGCGTCCGTCGCACACCGGGGACTCGCCGATGCGGCCTTGCTTGCACAGGTCGAGCTTATCCCGGCGCGAGAACCCTGCGTCTTTCATGCAGTAGAACCGGGTCAGCACAACATCAATCGGCGATTTGTCTCCCACGCCATCAAGATTGGTGTACCCGCAAGCACGCATGGCGTTGTCGACGCCGGATTGGGATTCCCCCTTTTTGTACCATTGCGTGTAGTCCCCTGGCGGCGGTTGGAAAGGGGTACAGCCTCCAACTACCAGAAGGCTCAGGCCCAGCAACTGATTGCGCGTCAGCAGCATCACATTCTCCATGTCCATAAGTGGCCCGGACTTCGCCCGGTTATCTCCGTTCAGCACCTTCAGACACTCTCTACGGCGCGTGTGTTCAAGCCTGTGAAGCATTAACCCATTCAGCGCCGGTAGTTCCATTGGCCATGAATGACCATCAAGCCAGCGTGATTTTCCGGACCATCGGCGGCGAGGGTGATCGTCCTGTCAGTTACATGTACGGGTATGCCAATACTGGATTTGAGAGCGCGGGTGATCGGGTTTATGAAAGCGCATACCGGCTTATCTGAAGAAAATGGCCGGTGGTACTGACAGCATCAGTACGTTGGTCGAGGCCGACAAAACGGTGCTTGTGAAAGGGCAGGGCTAGGACAAACCGTTCACCTTCAACGGCATTCCCATGCCGACGCCGTTCGACAAGGAACAGCCTGTTGCGCAGCAATTCACGACACAAGCCAAGAAGAATTATCTGGTTGAAACGGTGATTGCGGACACGTGGGTCATGAATGTGTATGAGGTCTCTACAACCGGTGACCGCAAGACCATTGGCGTGCCCAAAAAAGATGCCGGCGCAGACTGACCGCGCAGGGGGCTTGGAGGGGCAAAGCTTGAGTTTGATGGGGTTTCTCGACGCACTCCAAGACTTTGCTCACATCACGGCTGACAAATACCGTCGATGACCACACCACGCGAGTGGTTTATTTTCGTTATTGAAAGAATCGCATTGCTGGGTCGGTATTGAGCGAGAGGCTGGTGCCTGTAGTGCGTTCGTCGGGAAGGCGAAAGTCTGGGCGCAGTTGAGCCATTGACTCTGATCGACGGCGAAATATCTGCGTTATTTCGTTTTTATTTTTTTATGTACTTTACTCTCTTGGGCTAGTTCGTCATCGTCTTCTTCGTAATTATCTTCGTCATCTTCTTCAGAATTTTCTTCAAAATCCTCGTCCTCGTCCTCATGCTTTTTCAGGGTGCGTTCTCGTTTTAGCTCGGCCTGTTCTTCTCTTGTTCGTTTTGCAAAGTAGGCGGTTTGTTGCCGCTCCAGTTCCTCGGCCCCATGTTCCTCGCAAGCGATGAATGTAGTGGATTCCGGATTAAGACTCATCTCAGTTGCTTCGTTGTTGCACCCTGCGTGCAGACATTGTAATGGTGGAGGTTCTGGGACGGTGTCTCTGTCGCAAGGTTTCTCGGCGGGGCAGTTAAGGATGTTTCTGGTGACATCGAGGAAAAATTCCATATCCTCATCCAGATTTGCGCAGTATTCATTGTCAATCTCTGTGTGCTTCCCGCCTATCGTCAGCAGACCTCTGGAGTTGTCGATATTGACCAGTATTTTATCACCGGCAAAAATGGAAAAACCGTTGTCTCCCCAGTGTGGGGGGGTGCGACTTACAAATACCAGTTTATGTTTATGGTATACATCAATGAAATGATGTTGCGTCATGACTATGTTTGATGAAGCCTTATTGGCATGTGGCAGCAGGTTTTGCCCGGGGTGCTTGTGGCCGCGTCCAGCGCCCATGATGACCCAATACAATGTGCTTTTGAGCTTACTGGCTTTTGAATTGGTATGGCCCACCGTCGAGCCGTGATGGTCGAGCTTTACAATGGTGGCATCGAGCGGGCCTGCTTCCGCGTCGCCGCCTGTGTAGTAAGTGGTTTTGGTTCTTCCTTTACTATCTACAAGTATCCACTGCAGGCTTGAACCATTATTTCCGTTACATAGGCTCGGGTTTAAAGGGGCAGGGTTGTTTTGTAGTACAAGGGAAAAGCCATTATCGAATGTCAGGGTGTTTGCATTGTTATAATTGATTCTTGTTTTTCGCACAGCCTCCACAGCGTTCTTCAATTGCCGGCATGCAACGGCAACACTGCTGGCTTCTTCCCTGTTTGTCGGCTTGCCATACATATCCTTGTTCAAGACTTTTGCTCGAGCAGGTGTGATGATTTCTATTGTTTCAAACGGATCCTCATGCTCGTCTTCGTCTTCGTCGTCCTCCTCGACTCCGGTACAGTCCATGCAGATTGTTTTTATTGCATGGAATAGGCCGAGGTAGTGATCGGTATCGAAGTGACTGACTATGAATGCCAGCGGCATTATTTCTTGCTCCATCAATTCCGTCAGCAATGTTGACAAGCGCGTTCCGGTTTCAACCTTCCCGCCATCGATCACGATAAATTGGCTATCGGTGAAAAGCACAGTACAGTCGCCGCCCGCCCCACAGTCCAGATGGATGATGCGGATTAAAGGTCGACCCTTACTTTTAACGGTGGACTTGCTTCCCAGTGATGCGGAAAAAGCGCTAGTTGCTGAGGTGCTCGATGGCTTCATGGGGAGGCTCTATCTCGGGTGCTGCCCGGTTGGTCAAAAGTTTTCACTTCCCGGAACGATCATGATAATGCGGCGCTCAAAAGTGCTTGTCGGGTCGCTTCATCCATGCTGCCGGTCTCTTCAAGTTGCCTGGCCCGCTGAAATTCGCGAATGGCCATCTCTGTTTTTCCGTCAGGACCGTTGCCTTCCTCTCCGCAGTCGTAACCAAGGCACTTCAGGCGTCCCTGCCAGCCCGAGACTGTGTCGATAGGGTCTGTGTAACCAATATTGAAAGCGTAGGTTTCGGCCTGCGGACCCGGGTTCAACACGATCGTGGCTTGGGTGATGTCCGGGCTGACAGCCTGGTTTACGAAGCCCTGAGCATCTGTTTTGCCCGATATCTCGGCCTCGGCATCCCCCCGCCCTATCGTCAGGCTGAGCAGATAGGGCACCCCTTCTCTGGGGCTCTCATCATCGTTGAGGAAACGGATGTGCAAAAATTCCGGCACCCCTTTGCGTTCAATCGTCAGGTGCTTGCCGGCTTCAGCCGCTTCTGTCTTTTGGCGTTTTTCAGGGATTACAACCTCGTCGTTTGCCAGAAGGATGTACATGTTGTCGTGGCGCAACTCTTTCAGTGCTGCGTTCGCGTCATGCTCCCAAATAGTGGCTGGGAAGAATCCATAGCGCTCGGCGATTTTCCCGATGCATTCGCCTTGCTTGATGACATGAGTCTGCTCACTGGCAGGCGATGCCTCAGGTGCGGGTTGCCAGGTTGCGAGCAGGGTGCAGTTGGCGTCCGCTTCGGATAAGTCCACGGTGGTTTTTACCTGCCACGCCTCTTCATCCAGTTCAGGCAGGCTCAGTTGATAAGTGCCCAGCGGCAGGCCTTTGAAAAGGAAGCGTCCGTCCGGGCTGGTCTTGCCAATGAGTGCCTGACCGTCATCCCGGGTAATCACCAACTCGATACCATCGAGTCCTTTCCCGTCTTCACCAACCACTGTTACTTCAATGACCTTGTTCGGGTCCTGTGGAGGCGGTGGGCAAGTGATAGTCGTTGCGTCTACCGCCTGAGTATCACTCTGGGCTTGGGCGGCCTGGTCTGCCTGTGCCAGAGACGAGGTGTCAGTCGCCAATGAAAAACTCCTCGTCGCTGAACAGGGACTCACTGAGGCGGTAGTCCGATGGATTGCTTTTGATCTGCCTCTGTCTATCCAGGCGCTCAGGCTGGGCGTTTTGATAGCTGTCGGGGCCTGAGTGATCTGCTGCTACCTGGGGTTCGAATACAACTGGTTTGTCGCTCGGCAGCAATCCGAGTTCTCGACGCTGCCTCAGATTGCGGTCTTCGACCTTTTGCCGGTGCAGGCAACTTTCCACCAACCGGTTCAGGCGCTCGCCGGGGTGGGGCAGGGCGGTGTCGGTGAGGATGTTGCGCATCCACAGCAAATTCGGGTCGCTGTCGAATGCCCAGCCGTAGGTCGCGGCCAGATTGATGAATCGACAGACCTGCTGCCGGCTGGTCAGTTGGTAGCTGGCGGCACGGTCGATCAGTGAGTTGACCTGGCTGCGCAGATCGTCGCGGGTCAGGCGCCAGGCTTGCGTGGGGAAGTGGCTATACAGGTGGTTCATCATTTCATCGATGAACTGCTGACGGGGCGGCTGGGCCAGAGCCTGAAGTTGCGTGTTCTGAATGATCAGCATGCTAGCCGGACTCTTGTTCGGTCAGAAAACGGCTGAGGGTGTTGCTCAGTTCCGGCCCGCTGGTGGCTTGTCCAAAGTAGTAATAGTGACAGCCGTCCGGGATGCCAGCCGGCTGGACTGGCAGACGCCGGTAGCCAAGCCTGGTCAGGACCCGTTGAGAACGGGTGTTGGCCTGGTCGACCGTGGCGAACAGATGATGGATGCCTCTGACGCGAGCCAATTGGTGCAGGAGCGTCATGGCCTGAAGACCGTAGCCCTGATTCTGGTAGCTCTGCCCAATCCAGTAGTAGAAGCGGGCGCTTCGACTACCGTCGGGTGCTGTGGCCTGAGGCAGGTATTGCAGTGCGGCAACACCAATCAGGCCAAGGTCCGGATGCAGGATCCCCAGTACAGGGTTGTGCTCTGACTGTTGCTTGCGCAGCCAGTCACGTGTCTGGTCAATACTCCGCATGCGCTCCACCCCGGCCAGTCGGCAAAGTTCCGCATTGCGCTGCATGCGGTAGAGCGCCCGAGCCTGATGAGGGCCGAGCAGGCTGGCGTACACGGCCTTGGTGTCAGGCGCCGGAGGATCGGGCAGTTGCAGGGTCGGAGCGCCCAACAGCCTTTCACAGCGGGCTTGCCAATTGCTCAGGTCGGCGAGTTGGCGATGGATATCGAACGCCTCTTCCTCATCTCCCGCCTGATCGTCGCCCACCCGTTCCAGCGCCTTGAGCAGGCAGGTTTCGGCCTGGCTGTAGCTCGCCAATTGCCAATGCGCGATGCCCAGATTGAACCAGGTACTGCTGTGATCTTGTTCTTTCTCCTGCGTCGGAGCAGGGCGTTCGAGCGATTGGCCAAACCAGCCGATAGCCGCGGTCCAGCGATTGAGCTCGACGGCCAGGCTGCCCAGGTCGAAGGCCAGGTCGTAGTCCTCGCCGATAGGCAGGTGAAAACGCCAGACTTCGCCAAGTGCCTGATACCACCGCTGTTGCGCCGCACCCGATAACCGGGCGAGCACGGCGTCGATCTGCGGCAGCAACAGGTAGAACACCTTGGTATCCCAGTGCGCGAGACGCAGGAAGGCGAGCATCTGCTCCTGGCTCAGGGATTCTGCCCCGGTCTCCAGGGCCTGTTTGATGCGGTAGAAATCGTTGGGGTTGAACCCGTGCAAAGCCTGTTGTGCGGCGGCGGTGGTTTCGCGCCAGGTGCCAACGGGAGCCGCGCGCCAGCAGGCAGCCAGAAGGGCCAGGCCATTTCCGGGCGGGCTGGACCAGCAAGCGCCGCCATTGCTCTGGATGATGTCCGCCAAGGCCGGGTAGTTGACCGGCAGGGTGAAGCTGCCGTGGCAGGCAAAGTCAGGTGTTTGTTGTCTGGCGAGGTCTTTCAGTTCATGGCTGCCACGGTCGGCGCTGAGCAGCAGCAGGTTGCCGTCGTACAGTTGGCTGAGGCGTTCCAGCGCATTCAATGCCTGCGCAGGAAAGAGCAGGGCGCAAGGCGACAGGTGCTGGGCGTAGCGCTCGATCAACCGGTTCCAGTTCTGGTCAGGATAATCGGGGGCAACGATCCGGCGCTTTTGATAGTCCGGGGCCAGGCCGGAAAACGGCTGGTTGGCATCGCTTTCGGGGCCTCTTTCGACCTTCAGCCAGCCTTCATAGAGGTGTTCTTTATCGAGGAAGAACAAGTCCTGGCGCAGGCTGCCGAACACGTAGTTGGCGATGACCACCGGAGGCAGCTTGAGGCTGCCGGGCGTCAGGGTTATCTGCTGATGTTGCAGCGCCACCTGGCTGTCGGTTTCCACATCGAACAAGGCAAAGTCGAGGCGGCCCTGCTGGATGAAGGGATCGAGCCTGCCATGCAGCCGCTCGCGCCAGTGCTCTAGGGTCCTGGCGTTGAAGTCGGTCATCACGTAGCAGACCCGGTCATCCGGCCCGCGAATGGCATCGAAGGCCTCGAAGAACTGCAGCAGGAAGTGCCAGGCAAAACGCCCGCAACCACTGCCCAGTTCGATGATGTACAGCGGCTGTTCGCTGACCAGGCCTTGGGCCTTGAGGTCACGCCAGAAGCCCAAAACCATCTGCGCATAGGCCATCGCCATGACAGGATGGCTGGTCACGTAGTGCGGTACGTGCGCCCCGGCCCAGGCATCCAGCCCTTTTTCGCTGTAGTACTGACGCTGCAGATCCCACAACGGGGATTTGGCGAAGGCGGTGTAATCGGGCGTTCGCAGCGCTTCGCTGTGGGGGGTAATGCCGGTATCAGACATCAATGAGATTCCCGCTGCATCGTTATGCCAAGACCGGGCCAGTCTAGCCGGAGCGTTGCTTTGAGCAAGAAAAATATGGCTATTTGATATTGGTGGTTTTTCGGTGCTGCATTGAGCTGCGACGGGCATCTGACACCGTAAATCCGGGCTGATCGCGAATTTTCTGGCTTTTGGAGTACTCGGGGAAATTGCTAAGTTCACATACCAAATTGTGAGTACACGCACAACTTGTGGTGCTAAGTTGAGCCCGCTATCGAGTACGGACCAGGACGGCCTCTCGACCTCTTCGCATTGCCGGACGCGAGGATAACCGGACTGAAATCGTGCCATGCGATGTTCATCGTCATTCCACAGACCCTCTCTGAAACTGAAAGGAATCACTCATGTCGCAACAACCTCAATTCGGCTGTGCCTGCTGTACCCCCAACATGCTGCCGCGCTTCGAGCACGCAGCCGAAGCTTGGCAGGCCCTGCACGCCGAGGCCGAGACACTGGCCCCCCATGGCGGTCAGCAAGCCGTGATTTTCTTTGGCGGCAATATCTACCCTGATCCCGAGCGGGCGGGGCAGCAGGTCGAGGCCATCGGTATCGCCGAGGGCGAGGTGAAGGCGAGCGGCGCACTGGACGATGTCCGCAAGGCGATGCAGCAGTACACGCCGGTCGATCGCCCGCTGAAGCCGGAAGAAACCTTGTTGCCCGGCTTGATCGATGCCCATGCGCACCTGATGTCTACCGCACTGATCACCGGATGGACCGATCTGTCGCCCATTCAGGGTCAGAGCCTGAACAGGGAATACAGCATCGCCCACGTCGAGGCCGAGATCGTGAAGGCCGCCAAGGCGGTGAAAGACAAGCCCAAGGATCAGCAATGGGTGACCGGGTTCGGTGTCGACCCCTCGTTGATGAAGGATTGGCAGGACATCCAGGCATCCACGCTTGATGGCCTTTACCCCGAGTTACCTGAGCTGAAGATCTTCCTGCTCAACGCGTCCGGTCATATCAGCTATGCGAACACCAAGGCCCTGAAGCTGGCCGGTCTCGACAAGGAATACAAAGATGGCGTCCTGACCGAAACCCAATCGGCCCTGATGATCCCGCATCTGCCTAAACCGGGACCGTTGCAGTTTTTCCGCAACTTGTTACAGGTCTTCAGTGACGCGAACAAGCGTGGAATCACCACGGTATTCGATGCGAGCGTCGGGTTGGTCGGCAAGCAGTATGAAATCGGCCTGATGAGGCTGCTGGCCAAGACTCATGTACTGACGCTGCGGGTAGGCGGGGCCTTGTATGGCAGCGATGACGCCGATCTGAAGATGTGGCTGAAGTCCTACCATCCCGAACTGGACAGCGAGGGCAACGAGCTGTTCACGCTGCGCGCGATGAAACTGATCGCCGACGGCTCGAATCAGGGGCTCACCGGGCTGCAGAGCGAGCCCTACAAGTGTTGCCATGAGCATCAGGTACCAGGCGTCGGCGCCTACGGCCTGTTCAACTACAACCCGGTGCGCGAACTGGCCAATGTCATGGCCGATGTCACCGCCAAGGGCTGGCCGATCCTGACCCACGCCAACGGCGACGAAGCGATCGACAACGTGCTGTCCGCCTACCAACTGGCCCTTTGCAATCCGCCGACCGACAAGGCCCCGCTGCCCGAGCCGCCGTTCAACAGCGTGCCGGCCTGGGCCAACCAGCGCCACCGTATCGAACACTGCTCGCTGCTGCACGACGACGCCATTGCCCTGATGAAGCGCATGGCGATCTCACCGAGCTTCCTGATCGGTCATGTCGGCTACTGGGGCCAGGCATTCCAGCAAACCATCCTCGGCGAGGAACGCGCCGACATGCTCGACCGTTGCGCCTCGGCGTTGAAAGGTGGCCTGCGCATCAGCCTGCACAGCGACCGTTTTGTCACCCCGTTCGGTCCGCTGCGCTACATGGAGCAGGCGATTGGCCGGGTGATGGAAGCCGTGGTGGATGAGCAGGATGACAACAAGCGGATTCTCAACAAGGAAGAGCGCCTCGATGTGCACCAGGCCCTGCGCGCGGTGACCATCGATGCGGCCTGGCAATGCCATCTTGACCATCAGGTCGGTTCGCTGCTGCCGGGCAAGCAGGCCGACCTGGTGATCCTGGCCAAGGATCCGCTGCAATGGAAGGCCGCCGATGCGGCTGGCATGCGCGATATCCCTGTGCAGGAAACCTGGGTCAGTGGGCGCAAGGTGCATTCGGCGTAATGAGCTGATGGGGCCCCGGCCATTGGCCGGGGCTTGCTCGATTCATTGCAGGCAAGCACCAGCCTGGAACCTGTGGGAGCCGGTCTTGCCGGCAAAGCCCTGTTACTGACGAACACCCCCAAACAGCGGATTGCCCCGCAACCGCTCCACCGCAATATCCACGAACGCTCGCACCTTCGCCGGCGCCTGTCGTCCTTGTGGATATACCAGGTGAATCGGCAGCGGTGGCTCTTCGAATTCCTCCAGCACCACCTGCAATTCACCGGCGAGCAAGGCCGGCCCGACCTGGTAATGCAGCACCCGGGTCAATCCCCAACCCGAACGCGCCGCATCGATCACCGCCTGGTTGGTATTGCACATCAGCACCGGGTCGATGCCGATTCGCTGACCACCGGCGAAGCGCCATTCCGGCGAAGCCCATGAGCTGTTGGACGCGACGATGCGGTGGTCCTTGAGGTCTGTCGGGGCGGTCGGGGTACCGCGCTTTCCAAGGTAGTCCGGCGCCGCGCAGATCACGTGACGTACCGCGCCGACCCGCACCGCAGTCAGGCCGGAGTCCGCCAGATGGCCGATGCGCACGGCAACATCGAGCCCTTCCTCGACGATATTCACCTGACGATCGATGAACAGGGTCCGCGCATGCATGCCGGGGTAGGCGTCGAGGTAGTCGGTAACGATCGGCAGTACGTACAACTGGCCGAACAGGATCGGCGCGGTGATCGCCAATGTCCCGGACGGCTCGCTGTAGTGACCGGCCGCCGCCGCTTCGGCTTCGGCGATATCACCGAGAATGCGCCGGCAGTCGGCAAGATAGTGTGCGCCGGCCTCAGTGGTCTTCACCGAGCGGGTTGTGCGCACCAGCAGGCGGGCGCCGACCAGATCTTCCAGTGCCGCCACGATGCGCGTCACCGCCGGTGCGCTCATGTGCATCTGGCGTGCGGTCTTGGCGAAGCTCTCGGTTTGCGCAACGTTCACGAAGACGCGCATCGCCAGCCAACGGTCCATTGCGGTGGGTTTCCTTCGGGTCAGGGACGTGTCATGGGCATCTCCGGTGAGTCCCGGGACGCCGTCGGGGTGCCCGGGATTATGTGCCATTTTGCGCATCCTTCCAGTGTCGGCTTCAGAAGCCGAAGTGGCTGAGGCCCGGGTGATCGTCCGGGCGCCGGCCCAGCGGCCAGTGGAACTGGCGGTCTTCTTCGCGGATCGGCTGTTCGTTGATGCTGGCGTGGCGCGCGCGCATCAGGCCGTCTTCGGCGAACTCCCAGTTCTCGTTGCCGTAGGCGCGGAACCACTGGCCGCTGTCGTCGCGGTACTCGTAGGCGTAGCGCACGGCGATGCGGTTGCCGGTGAAGGCCCACAGTTCCTTGATCAGCCGGTAGTCCAGTTCGCGGTTCCATTTGCGGGTGAGGAAGGCTTCGGCTTCGGCGCGGTTGTGGACGAACTCGGCGCGGTTTCTCCAGCGGGTGTCCGTGGTGTAGGCCAGCGCGACTTTGGCAGCGTCGCGGCTGTTCCAGCCGTCTTCGGCCAGGCGGACTTTTTCGATGGCGCTCTGTTCGGTGAAGGGTGGCAGCGGTGGACGGGACATGGTCAGTCTCCTGAGTGATGAGTGAAGTCAAAGGGCGAGCTGGATCGGGTCCTCACCGGCCGCGACCGCGCAGCAGATGAGCACTTCATCGTCGCCGACGCTGGCGCTGGGTTCCTTGATATAGGTGACCGCGCCCTTGAGCAGGCGGGTGCGGCAGGTGCCGCAATGACCTTCGCGACAACTGTATTCGGGCGACAGTCCACGGGCTTCCGCCAGTTCCAGCAAGGTGCCGGAGTCTGGCGTCCAGCGCGCTTCCTTCAGCGAGTCCATGAAGGTGACCGCCACCGGTTCTGTCGCGGGCGGCAGGCGCACGGGCGCGGCGCTGGCGCCGGTGCGGGTCAGTGAGCCGGGCCCGAAAGCCTCGGCGTGAATGCGCTCGTCGGCGATGCCGTAGCCGCGCAAGCCGTCGTAGATCGCCTGGGTGAATGCGGGCGGGCCGCACAGGTAGAACGCGTAATCGCCGAAGGGCAGATACCGCCCGAGCAGCGGCATGTCGATGCGGCCTGCGGCGTCGTAGTCGATGCCGTGCGCAGCGTCCTGGGTGTCGCTCAGCACCCGGACCACGTTGACGGCGCCGTTGGCCATGGCGACCAGCGCCGCCAGTTCCTCATCGAAGGCACGCTCCGCCGTCGAGCGGGCGGCGTAGAACAGCGTGGCGGGGCGGATTCGCTGGGTGCGTGCGCCTTCGAACACGAGGTGGCGCAGCATCGCCAGCATCGGCGTGATGCCGACCCCGCCGGCGATCAGCACTGCGGGGCGTGGGTCCGCGGCATCCAGGGTGAAATCGCCTGCCGGCGCCCGCGCCTCCAGCGTGTCGCCTTCGCGCAGTTCGTCGTGCAGATAGCCGGACACCCGGCCGTCGCGTTTCACGCTGATGCGGTAAAGCCCATCGGACGGCGCCACCGACAGGGTGTAGGTGCGAATGACCGGTTTGTCCGCGCCGGGGAGGCGGACGCGGATGGGCAGGTGCTGGCCCGCCAGATGGGGCAGCAGCCCCGCGCCATCGGCGGGTTCGAGGTGGAAGGAGCGGATCGACGCGCTTTCCTGCACCACCCGGACCACGTTCATTACGCGCCAGCGGGTGGCGAGGTCGGCCGCGCGCAGGCGCTCTTGCGCCTGCTGCCAGTCGCCGGTCATCAGCGAGCTGTCGGCCTCGCCGTCTTTCTGGGATTTCCAGCGCAGTGCGAGGCCGCCGGGGCGGCGGACAATCCTGCGCGGGCGGAAAGTCCAGAGCCGTTCGGCCCCCTGAAAGGCCGCGATTTCCGGCGAATCGAAAATGACCTCGGCATCGCCGGTCATCTGCAACACATCGCCGCTTTCGTAATCGACGAACAACAGACCGGCCTTGCCGTTGAGATGGATATTGCCCAGGGTCGAGAAGAACAGATTGCCGTTGAAGTCGGGGATGGTCAGCAGGCCATCCTCGCCGACGCGAACGAAGCCCGGCTTGCCACCGCGATGGGACACGTCGACCTGACGGCGTTCCTCGCGGTCGGCGTAGGTGGCGACGAAAAAGGCATCGGCCCCCTCGATCAGCGATCGTGCCCGGGCATCGAGGGTGGGGAGTGCTTCGATCTGTCCGGCGAACGCAGCCTGCGGATCCCGGGCAAAGGAAAAGTCCCGCAACTGGATGTATCGCGGGCAGTTACCGAAGCTCTGGTCGACCTCGACCCGAAAGCCTTGGGCGAGACCCGACAGCACCCCGTTCATACGGTTGCGCCGCCGGCTGTGCATCTCGATCCCGAGCAGGCCGACGGGGGCGCCATCGAACATCCCCAGGCCAGCCGGATCCAGTGGGTCCGGCCGGGTGGCGATATCGAGGGCCGTTGGTGAAGGCGAGCTCATGAAACCAGGCCGGCCTTCGAGAAAGGTCGCCCAGGCATCGCCCTCGGTGTCCACGCTGCCGAGTACGATGAACGGCAGTTGGCGGTAGAAGTCGCGATGCTGGTCGGGCATGAAATCCCGTATGACCCGCTGGCCGACACCTTCCATGCGCTCGGCGACGCCGACTTTCTCCTGGATGAATTTCTCGCCTTCATGCCAGGTGGACAGCGTGTTCAGGTGTTCGGCCATGTCCGTTGCTCCCGTGGGAATTGAACCAGGGTGGGTCAGGCGCTCAGCCCGGCGCGGCTCTGGGCGAAGGGCACGAAGCCCGGCAGCGCCTCGACCCGACGCAGGAACGCATTGACGGCGGGATAACCGGACAGGTCGACATTGCCCTCCGGGGCGCGAGCGACGTAACTGTAGATGGCCACGTCGGCGATGGTCGGATGGGCGGCAGCGAGCCACTCGCGGTCGGCCAGGTGCTGTTCCAGTCGGCCCAGCAGGACATGGGCGCGGGCAATGACTTCGTCAGCGTCGAAACTGGCGTTGAACACGGTGATCAGCCGCGCTGCGCAGGCGCCGTAGGCCAGTTCGCCAGCGGCCACGGACAGCCAGCGCTGGACCCGCGCCGCGCCCAGCGCGTCCTCGGGCAGCCAGTCGGTGCGCCCGGCCTTCTTCGCGAGGTAGACGAGGATGGCATTGGAATCGGCGATCACGATCTCGCCATCTTCCAGCACTGGAATCTGGCCGAACGGATTCAGGGCGAGAAACGCCGGCGACTTGTGCGCGGCCGCGGCCAGATCGACTTCGATCAGCTCATGGGGTACGCCCAGCAGCGAGGCGAACAGAACTGCGCGGTGGGCATGGCCCGAGAGAGGGTGGTGATGGATCTTCATGTTCCGGCTCCTGGCTTGAGTGAGCGGGGCGGGGTGAGTCCCGATCCGTGAGGCCAGTGTGGAACCGAACGCTTTTTAGCGGAATACGCTTTGTTGGCAGTTCTTTATTGCGTCAGTTGGAATAATCGCGCCGGGCTGACCGATGTCATTGCTCCCGTCCGGGGTGAAATGGGATGATTCGCAATTGCAATCACTGCCCACCCAGAGCCACTGTCCGTGTCCCCCAGACTTCTCCTTACCGAAGACGATTTCAACCTGCGCCAGGACCTCGAGCAGCATTTCCAGCGCCGTGGTTTTCACGTTCATGCCTGCGAAAACGGCACCCAGGCCCTGGCGGCGATGGCGCAGGGCGGTTTCGATCTGGTGCTGCTGGACATCATGCTGCCGGGAATCGATGGCCTGAGCCTGCTGGACAATCTGCGTCGGCATCAGTCGGTCCCGGTGATGCTGATGTCGGCCCTCGGCGCCGAGCAGGATCGCATCAGTGGCTTCACCCGCGGCGCCGATGACTACTTGCCCAAGCCGTTCAGCCTCGCCGAGTTGGACGCCCGGGTCGATGCGCTGTTGCGGCGGGTGGCGCTGGATCGGCGGCGCGACGAGCAAGGCAGTGACAGTGGTTCGCTGACCTTCGATCCGGAGCGTCAGGACGTCGTTCACCAGGGCCGCAACGCCGGCCTCACCGGTTCCGAATTCCGCCTGCTGTCGACGCTGCGCGCCCACCCCGGCGAGGCGCTGAGCAAGGCGTTTCTCTATCAGACGGTGCTGCACCGCGCCTACACCCGGCTGGACCGCGGCCTCGACGTCCACGTCTGCAACCTGCGGCGCAAGCTGACCGCCATTGGCGCGGCCCATCTGCAAATCCAGTCGGTGCGCAGTCAGGGCTACATCCTGGTGGAAGCGGAACCGTCCTGATGCGTCGTCATCCGCTGTTGTGGAAGCTGGCGCTGATATTGGTGAGTTTCTGCCTGTTGCTGACGTGGCTGATCTGGACTTGGGGCCTGTCGGTGGAGCGCAGCACCTACTTTCTCAGCGCCGCCGATCAAACCTATCTGGCGCGCTATGCCGAGCAGGCTGAACAGGCGTGGCGCGACGGCGGAGCCGAGGGCGCCGAGGCTTACCGCCAGCAGCTCGCACAGCAGGAAGACACCTGGGTGGCGCTGGTCGGGCCTTACCTGCAAAGCCTCGGCACCACGCCGCTGAGCGCTGAAGATGCCCGTCACCTGACGTTCATGCGCAAGCTCGACTGGCCCATGAGCCGGCGGCTCCAGGATGAATTGCCGTACGTCAGCATCGAGTTTCCCGAGCATCCCGAAGACGGCCGGCTGGTCATTCAGTTGCCGGAGCGCCTGCTACCCACCGGCCTGACGCCCTGGACCCATCTGGTCACCCACGGTATAGCGCCGGCGGTTTTGGCGTTGCTGCTCGGGCTGGCGCTCTATCGCCATCTGGTGGTGCCGCTCAATCGCCTGCGCGACCGCGCCGACGCCTTGCGCGCGGATGATCTGAACAGCCCCGGCCTGCCGCTTCAGGAGCGCCGCGATGAACTGGGCGAACTGGCCCAGGCCTTCGAACACATGGCCGGGCGCTTGCGGCGCAGCCTCGATCAGCAACGGTTGTTGCTGCGTACCTTGTCCCACGAATTGCGCACGCCGCTGGCGCGGTTGCGCATCGCCCATGACAGCGGCGTACCAGCGGAGCAATTGCGCGAGCGTCTGGACCGGGAAGTGGACGGCATGCAGCGGCTGCTGGAAGACACCCTCGACCTGGCCTGGATGGACACCGAACAACCGGAGCTGCCCACCGAGCCGGTGCAGATGCTCTCGGTGTGGGAGGCGCTGTGCGAAGACGCCTGTTTCGAAAGCGGCTGGGCGCGCTCGCGCTTGCTTTCGACGCTGTCCGCCGACTGCCGGATTCAAGGCCATCTGGACAGCGTTGCCCAAGCCTTGGAAAACCTGCTGCGCAACGCCATTCGCCACTCGCCGGAAGGTGGGACGATCCGCTTCGATGGCGTGCGCGAGGGCGACTCTTGGCATTTCCAATTGACGGACCAGGGGCCGGGCGTCGCCGAGGCCGACCTTGAACGCATCTTCGAGCCTTACCAGCGTCTGGCCGGCAGCGGCGCGGGTTTCGGCCTTGGCTTGGCGATCGCCCGTCGCGGCATCGCGTTGCAGGGCGGAACGCTGTGGGCCAGCAATGGCCATCCCGGGCTGGTGCTGCATCTGGTGCTGCCCGTCGCGGAGGAATGTTTAGAAAGTTAATGATCTTTACTCTCAATTAGTAGTCATTATCATTCGTGATCTCTTGCCTACAGCGCGACGTTCCGGAGATCGAAAGATGTTGCCCCGCCCAGTCACCCGCATTCCCTTCCTGCTGTTGTCCAGTTGCCTGTTGTCCACCGCCGTGCAGGCGGCTTCCGAGCCGCAGGTTGTCGAGCTGGAAAGCCAGAACGTCGTTGCCACCGCGCTGGAAGAGACCAAGCAGGCGCCGGGCGTGTCGATCATCACCGCCGAGGACATCAAGAAGCGCCCACCGGCCACCGACCTGTCGCAGATCATCCGCACCATGCCCGGGGTCAACCTGACCGGTAACTCCACCAGCGGTCAGCGCGGCAACAACCGCCAGATCGACATCCGCGGCATGGGCCCGGAAAACACCCTGATCCTGGTCGATGGCAAGCCGGTCGGCAGCCGCAGCTCGGTGCGTTACGGCTGGCGCGGCGAGCGCGATTCGCGGGGTGACACCAACTGGGTGCCGGCCGATCAGGTCGAGCGCATCGAGGTCATCCGTGGCCCGGCGGCAGCCCGTTATGGCTCCGGCGCGATGGGCGGGGTGGTGAACATCATCACCAAGCAGGCCAGTGCCGAAACCCACGGCAACATGACCGTCTACCAGAACTTCCCGCAGCACGGCGAAGAAGGCACCAGCAAGCGGGTGACCTTCGGGCTCAACGGCCCGCTGACCGACAGCCTCAGCTACCGGGTCTACGGCAACGTGGCGAAAACCGATTCGGATGACTGGGACATCAACGCCGGGCACGAATCCGCCCGCACCGGTAACCAGGTCGGCACGCTGCCGGCGGGCCGCGAAGGCGTGCGCAACAAAGACCTCAACGGCCAGTTGAGCTGGCGCCTGAGCCCCGAGCAGACCCTGGAACTGGAGGCCGGCTTCAGCCGCCAGGGCAACATCTATACCGGCGATACCCAGAACACCAACTCCAACGCCAACGTGAAAAGCATGCTGGGCCACGAGACCAACATCCTTTACCGCGAGAACTACGCGCTCACCCATCGCGGTGACTGGGACTTCGGCAGCACCATGGCCTACCTGCAATACGAGAAGACCCGCAACCAGCGGATCAACGAAGGCCTGGCCGGCGGCACCGAAGGCATTTTCAGCAACACCGATTTCTACACCTCGACCCTGCGCGACCTGACCGCCCACGGCGAAGTGAACCTGCCGCTGCACGCCCTGCGTGACCAGACCCTGACCCTCGGCGCCGAGTGGAGCCAGCAAAAGCTCGATGACCCGAGCGCCAACACCCAGACCACCAGCGAAGGCGGCGCGGTCAGCGGCCTGACCAGCGCCGGTCGCGACACCAGCTCGCAAGCGCAGATCGTCTCGTTCTTCGCCGAAGACAACATCGAACTGCTGCCCGGCACCATGCTCACGCCGGCCCTGCGTTTCGATCACCACAGCATCGTCGGCGACAACTGGAGCCCGTCGCTCAACCTGTCCCACGCGCTGACCGACACCCTCACCCTGAAAGCCGGCATCGCCCGTGCCTACAAGGCGCCGAACCTGTACCAGCTCAATCCTGACTACCTGCTCTACAGCCGCGGCCAGGGCTGCTACGGCCAGAGCACCAGTTGCTACCTGCAAGGCAACGACAAGCTCGAAGCCGAGACCAGCGTCAACAAGGAATTGGGGATCGAGTACCAGAACGACGGCTGGGTCGCCGGCCTGACCTACTTCCGCAACGACTACAAGAACAAGATCGAATCGGGGATGAGCCCGGTCGGTCGTGCCACCGGTGGCACCGGCACCTACGTCAACTCCGCGGTCTACCAGTGGGAAAACGTGCCGAAGGCGCTGGTCGAGGGCCTCGAAGGCACCCTGACCATCCCGCTGACCGAGCAGTTGAAGTGGAACAACAACTTCACCTACATGCTGCAATCGAAGAACAAGACCACCGGCGAGACCCTGTCGGTGACCCCGAAGTACACCCTCAACTCGATGCTTGACTGGCAGGCCACCGACGCGCTGTCGCTGCAGGCCAGCGTGGCCTGGTATGGCAAGCAGACGCCGAAGAAGTACGACTATCACGGTGATCGCGTGACCGGTAACGGCAATAACCAGTTGTCGCCGTATGCGCTGGTGGGCTTGAGCGGCACCTACGCCTTCACCAAGAACCTGAGCCTGACCACCGGTGTTGAAAACCTCTTCGACAAACGCCTGTTCCGCGAAGGCAACGCCCAGGGCGTGAACGGTATCGATGGTGCGGGTGCCGCCACCTACAACGAGCCGGGCCGCACGCTCTACACCAGCCTGACCGCCTCCTTCTAAAAGGCCCCGGCCGCCGCTTCCGCGTGGAAGCGGCGGCTGATCGCGCACATAACGAGAATGCCTGATGAACCTCACCCCGTTATTCCTGAGCCTGGCGCTGATGGCGTCGGGCTCTGTTGCGTTGGCGCAGCCGGAACCCGAGCAGAAGATGGATGCCCCGGTGCTGCAGCAGAAGGACTCCGCTTACCGTTTCACCACCCTCACGCTCGACTCCGCTGACGGCAAGCGCCATTACCAGTTGTGGGTCGGCAAGCCGGAGCGCCCGGCGCCGGCGGCCGGTTACCCGGTGTTGTGGATGCTCGATGGCAATGCCGCACTGGGCACCCTGCAAGCGTCGCAGTTGCGCGAACTCGCCGCCGGCCAGGCGCCGCTGTTGGTCGCCGTGGGTTACCAGACCGAGCAGCGCATTGAGCGTAACGCCCGTACTTACGACTACACCCCGGCGGTGCCGGGCCTGGCGGAGCAGGTTGATCCATTGACCGGGCAGCCCAGTGGCGGTGTGGATGGTTTTTTTGACCTGTTGAATCAGCGCATGCGGCCGATGGTCGCCGCGGTTGCGCCGATTGATGGTCGGCGCCAGACCCTTTGGGGGCATTCCTATGGTGGCCTGGCCGTGCTGCATGCGTTGTTCCGCCGGCCCGGCGAGTTCAGCGATTACGCGGCGGCGAGTCCTTCGTTGTGGTGGCGGGACGGGGCGATCGTGCGCGAGGCCGAAGGCTTGTCGGCGCGACTGGGCGACAGCCATCCCCGCCTGCTGCTGATGCGCGGAAGCGCCGAACCGTCCCAGCCTCGCGGCCCGAGCACCGGGGATGTGGAAGCGCCGGCTCGTGCGCTGGTTGCCGATCTGGAGAAGGTTCCGGGGTTGCAGGTCAGCTACCAGCGCTTCGAAGGGCTGAACCATGGACCGATGTTGCCGGCGTCGTTGGGGGTGGTGATCGAGCGGATGTCGCGTTGACAGGTTTGTGTTGTTGCTGATGGCCTCATCGCTGGCAACCCACCCTGCGACAAGACTTCACTTAATCTTTGATAAATGCGGGTGTATCGTATTCGCCCTTCACGCTGGCCAGATAATGGCTGACTGTTGTTTTCCGCGAGTACGAGGTTCCTGTTCCGATGTCCTTTTCCCGTCGACAAATGCTCAAGGGGCTGACCGGCCTGGTGGTGGTTGGCCTGGGCGCCGGTGGCGCGGCCCGTTACTGGCTGGGCAAGGTCGAGGACGAGAACGCCGGGCACGACTACGAACTGATCGCCGCGCCGCTGGACGTCGAGCTGGTGCCAGGCTTCAAGACCGAGGCCTGGGCCTTCGGCCCGTCGGCGCCGGGCACCGAGTTGCGGGTGCGCCAGGGCACCTGGCTGCGGGTGCGCTTCATCAACCACCTGCCGGTCGAAACCACCATTCACTGGCACGGCATCCGCCTGCCGCTGGAAATGGACGGCGTGCCCTATGTGTCGCAACTGCCGGTCAAGCCGGGCGAGTTCTTCGACTACAAGTTCCGCGTGCCGGATGCCGGCAGCTACTGGTATCACCCGCATGTCAGCAGCAGCGAGGAACTCGGCCGCGGTCTGGTCGGCCCGCTGATCGTCGAGGAGCGCGAGCCGACCGGCTTCAAGCACGAACGCACCTTGAGCCTGAAAACCTGGCATGTGGACGAGCAGGGCGCCTTCCTGCCCTTCAGCATCCCCCGCGAGGCCGCGCGCAACGGCACCGCCGGGCGCCTGATCACCATCAACGGCCAGGCCAACGCGGTCACCGAACTGCCGGCCGGGCAAGTGGTGCGGGTGCGTTTGCTCAACCTCGACAACACCTGGACCTACCGCCTCAACCTCAAGGGCAACTGCGAGGCGATGATCTATGCCCTCGACGGCAACCCCATCACCCCGCGCCCGCTGGAAGACGAGTATTGGCTCGGCCCGGGCATGCGTATCTGCCTGGCGATCCGCATTCCCGAGGCGGGCGAGGAAGTGTCCTTGCGCGACGGCTTCGTGCGCCTCGGCACCCTGCGTTCGGTCGCCAGCGCCGATAAACCGGGCGACTGGCCGCCAGCGCTGCCGCAAAATCCGGTCGCCGAGCCGGACCTGGAGAACGCCGAGAAACTCAACTTCAATTTCGAATGGGCCGGCAAGGTCTCGGTGGACACCGAGAACGGCAGGCCGCCGAGCCTCTGGCAGATCAACGGCCAGGCCTGGGACATTACCGACAAGACCTGCGCCGACCGCCCGATCGCCACGTTGCAGAAGGGCAAGAGCTACATCTTCGAGTTGAAGAACATGACCCAGTACCAGCACCCGATCCACCTGCACGGCATGAGCTTCAAGGTCATCGCGTCGAATCGCCACACCATCGTCGAGCCGTGGTTCACCGACACCTACCTGCTGGGCAAGAACGAACGCGCCCAGGTGGCGCTGGTGGCGGATAACCCGGGGACCTGGATGTTCCATTGCCACGTCATCGACCACATGGAAACCGGCCTGATGGCCGCGATCGCGGTGGTGTGATGCGACCGCAGATCATCGATCGCAGCCGCGATCAGGAGTTCATGCGCCTGGCCCTGGAACTGGCCGCCCAAGGCGCGGCCCTCGGCGAGGTGCCGGTGGGCGCGGTGCTGGTGCAGCACGGCGAAGTGATCGGGCAGGGCTTCAACCGGCCGATCATCGACAGCGACCCCAGCGCCCACGCCGAGATGGTCGCCATTCGCGCCGCCGCCAAGGCCGCCAGCAACTACCGGCTACCGGGCAGCACCCTGTATGTGACGCTGGAACCGTGCAGCATGTGCGCCGGGCTGATCGTGCATTCGCGGGTCAACCGCGTGGTCTATGGCGCGCTGGAGCCCAAGGCCGGGATCGTGCAGAGCCAGGGACAGTTCTTCACCCAGGGTTTTCTCAATCACCGCGTGATCTATGAAGGCGGGGTGCTGGCGGAGGAATGCGGGACGGTGCTGAGCGAGTTCTTCAAGGCCCGAAGAGCCAAGGCTTAAAGCGGCGGGGTCTGCTCCGCCGGCTTGTCCTTGTTCACGCCGGGCACGTGCAGATTGCCTTCGGCGACCTGGCTGCCCTCAAGCTGCGGCTGGGTCACCCAGGTGAGGATGTCGTAGTAGCGACGGATGTTGGCGACGAAATGCACCGGCTCGCCGCCGCGGGCGTAACCGTACTTGGTCTTGCTGTACCACTTCTTCTGCGACAGCCGCGGCAGCATCTTTTTCACGTCCAGCCACTTGTTCGGGTTCAGGCCCTCGCGCTCGGCCAGCTTGCGCGCGTCGTCCAGGTGACCGCCGCCAACGTTGTAGGCGGCCAGGGCGAACCAGGTGCGGTCCGGCTCCTTGATCGAGTCGTCGAGCTGTTCCTTGACGTGCATGAAGTACTTGGCGCCGCCGCGGATGCTCTGCACCGGATCCAGGCGGTTGGACACGCCCATGGCCTGGGCGGTGCGCTGGGTCAGCATCATCAGGCCGCGCACACCGGTCTTGGAGGTCACCTCCGGCTGCCACATGGATTCCTGATAACCGATCGCCGCCAGCAGGCGCCAGTCCACCTGTTCTTGCTTGGCGTAGGTGCGGAAGTGCTTTTCGAAGCGCGGCAGGCGCTGCTGCAGGTGCTGGGCGAAGGTATAGGCGCCGACATAACCGAGCACGTCGACATGCCCGTAATAGCGGTCTTTCAAGCGTTGGAGGGTGCCATTCTTCTGCACCTTGTCGAGGAATTCGTTGATTTCGTTGAGCAGGCTGTTGTCTTCGCCGGCGGCCACGGCCCAGCGCTGGTCACGGGCATCGCCGAGGTCGAAGGCCACCCGCACGTTGGAGAAATACACCTGGTTCATCGCCAGTTCGTTGGAATCCACCAGGGTCAGGTCGATCTGCCCTTCATCGACCATGCGCAGCAGGTCGACCACTTCCACCTGGTCGGATTCTTCATATTCCAGGCCCGGGTATTGTTTCTTCAGTTCGGCGAGCTGTTCGGCGTGGCTGCTGCCCTTGAGCACCAGGATGCGCTTGCCCACCAGACCGGCGGCATTGGTGGGGCGGGTCTTGCCGTTGCGGTAGATGACTTGCGGGGTGACTTCGAGATAAGGGTGGGAAAAACGCGCCTGGCCCTTGCGCTGCTCGCTGCTGACCAGGCCGGCGGCGGCCAGCACCGGGCCTGATGGCTTGCCGAGCTGGCTGAACAGGTCGTCGAGGTTGTCGGCGGTTTCGATCTGCAGTTCGACCCCAAGATCGTCGGCGAAGCGTTTCACCAGCTCATATTCGAAGCCGGTTTCGCCGTTACGGTCCTGGAAATAGGTGGCCGGGCTGTTGCGGGTCACCACGCGCAATACACCATCCTCCTTGATGCGTTCGAGGGTGCTGGGTTTTTCAACGCAGGCACCGAGCATCAGGAAGAGTCCGGTTGCGATGAGCCATTTGGCGCAACGCTGGCGCAAAGCAGTCTGGGCAAACATAACGTGCAGTATACGCAAAGGGCCTGCCGCGCCATATCTCGACAACTGATAGCTTGTCTGCTATCGCCGCCTGTGCTTGCGACTTTTCAGCGCAGTTGTAGGTTGCTTGCGGACGGACGGCCGCCCTGGAACGCACTTGCCGACATTCGGATGGCCGCCAATGCAGCGTTTCGGGTGCCTGACGCGGAGGTTTAGGCTAGAATGCACGGCCTCTAAGCACACCCCCTTCCTGAGGCTGTCCCGACGATGTTGATCCTGCGCGGCGCTCCTGCCCTTTCTGCCTTTCGCCACGGTAAATTACTCGAGCAATTGAGCCAGAAAGTCCCCGCTGTTAGTGGTTTGTACGCTGAATTCGCTCATTTCGCCGAGGTTGACGGCGATCTGACCGCCGACCAACAGCAAGTGCTCGCGCGCCTGCTCAAGTACGGCCCGAGCGTACCGGTACAGGAACCTGCCGGTCGCCTGTTCCTGGTCATGCCGCGTTTCGGCACCATCTCGCCCTGGTCGAGCAAGGCCAGCGATATCGCCCACAACTGCGGCCTGGAAAACGTCCGTCGCCTGGAGCGGGGCATTGCCTTCTATATCAGTGGTGAACTGAGCGAAGCCGACGCCGCTGGCGTCGCCGAGCTGCTGCACGACCGCATGACCCAGGTCGTGCTGGCCCGGCTGGAAGAGGCCTCGGGCCTGTTCAGCCACGCCCAGCCCAAGCCGCTGACCGCCGTCGACATCCTCGGCGGTGGCCGCGAAGCCCTGGCCAAGGCCAACGTCGAGCTGGGCCTGGCCCTGGCCGAAGACGAGATCGATTACCTGGTCAGCGCCTTCCAGGGCCTCAAGCGCAACCCGCACGACATCGAACTGATGATGTTCGCTCAGGCCAACTCCGAGCACTGCCGTCACAAGATCTTCAACGCCAGTTGGGATATCGACGGCGAAAGCCAGGAAAAAAGCCTGTTCGGCATGATCAAGAACACCTACCAGATGCACAGCGAAGGCGTCCTGTCCGCGTACAAGGACAACGCCTCGGTGATCGTCGGTTCGGTCGCCGGCCGCTTCTTCCCGAATCCTGAAACCCGCCAGTACGGCGCGGTGCAGGAGCCGGTGCACATCCTGATGAAGGTCGAGACCCACAACCACCCGACCGCCATCGCTCCGTTCCCGGGCGCGTCCACCGGCTCCGGCGGCGAAATCCGCGACGAAGGCGCCACCGGTCGCGGCGCCAAGCCGAAAGCCGGCCTGACCGGCTTCACCGTTTCCAACCTGCGCATCCCGGGCTTCGAACAGCCGTGGGAGCAGGCGTATGGCAAGCCCGAGCGCATCGTCAACGCGCTGGACATCATGATCGAAGGCCCGCTGGGCGGCGCCGCGTTCAACAACGAGTTCGGTCGTCCGGCCCTGACCGGCTACTTCCGTACCTTCGAACAGTCGATCAACACCCCGCACGGCGAAGAAGTGCGCGGTTACCACAAGCCGATCATGCTGGCCGGCGGCATGGGCAACATCCGTGAAGACCACGTGCAGAAGGGCGAAATCACCGTCGGCGCCAAGCTGATCGTGCTCGGCGGCCCGGCCATGCTGATCGGTCTGGGCGGCGGCGCTGCCTCGTCGATGGCCACCGGCGCCAGCTCCGCTGACCTCGACTTCGCTTCCGTGCAACGGGAAAACCCGGAAATGGAACGCCGTTGCCAGGAGGTCATCGACCGCTGCTGGCAACTGGGCGACAACAACCCGATCGCCTTCATCCATGACGTCGGCGCCGGCGGTATCTCCAACGCTTTCCCCGAGCTGGTCAACGACGGTGGCCGCGGCGGCCGCTTCGAACTGCGCAACGTGCCCAACGACGAGCCGGGCATGGCCCCGCACGAAATCTGGAGCAACGAATCCCAGGAGCGTTACGTGCTGGCCGTCAGCGCGGTCGACTTCGAGCGCTTCCAGGCCATCTGCGAACGCGAGCGTTGCCCGTTCGCGGTGGTCGGCGAAGCCACCGAAGAAGCGCACCTGACCGTCACCGACAGCCACTTCGGCAACACCCCGGTGGACATGCCGCTGGAAGTCCTGCTGGGCAAACCGCCGCGCATGCACCGTTCGGTGACCCGCGAAGCCGAGCTGGGCGATGACTTCGACCCGGCCCAACTGGAACTGACCGACTCGATCGAGCGCGTGCTGCGTCACCCGGCCGTGGCCAGCAAGAGCTTCCTGATCACCATCGGCGACCGCACCATCACTGGCCTGGTTGCCCGCGACCAGATGGTCGGCCCGTGGCAGGTTCCGGTAGCCGACGTTGCCGTGACCGCCACCAGCTTCGACGTCTACAGCGGTGAAGCCATGGCGATGGGCGAGCGTACTCCGCTGGCGCTGCTCGATGCTCCGGCATCCGGTCGCATGGCGATCGGCGAGACGCTGACCAACATGGCCGCCTCGCGCATCGAAAAACTCTCCGACATCAAACTGTCGGCCAACTGGATGTCCGCCGCCGGCCATCCGGGTGAAGACGCCCGTCTGTACGACACCGTCAAGGCCGTGGGCATGGAACTGTGCCCTGAGCTGGGCATTACCATTCCAGTGGGCAAGGACTCCATGTCCATGAAAACCCGCTGGAGCGACGAGGGCGCGGAGAAGAGCGTTACCTCGCCGATGTCGCTGATCGTCACCGGCTTCGCACCGGTCACTGACATCCGCAAGACCCTGACCCCAGAACTGCGCATGGACAAGGGCGAAACCGACCTGATCCTGATCGACCTCGGCCGCGGGCAGAACCGCATGGGCGCCTCGATCCTTGCGCAGACCCACGGCAAGCTGGGCAGCCAGGCGCCGGACGTCGATGACGCCGAAGACCTCAAGGCGTTCTTCGCGGTGATCCAGGGCCTGAACGCCGACGGTCACCTGCTGGCCTACCACGACCGTTCCGACGGTGGCCTGCTGACCACCGCGCTGGAAATGGCCTTCGCCGGTCACTGCGGCCTGGACCTGGAACTGGACACCCTGACCAGCAAGCGCGAGAAAGTCTCGGCCATCCTCTTCAACGAAGAGCTGGGCGCGGTAATCCAGGTTCGCCAGGACGCCACCCCGGACGTGCTGGCCCAGTTCAGCGCCGCCGGCCTCGGCGAAGACTGCGTCGCGGTGATCGGCAAGCCGGTCAACAGCGATAGCGTCTCCATCAGCCTCAATGGCGAGGTGTTGTTCGACGGCAATCGCCGTCTGCTGCAACGCCAGTGGGCCGAGACCAGCTACCAGATCCAGCGCCTGCGCGACAACGCCCAGTGTGCCGATCAGGAATTCGACCTGCTGCTGGAAGAAGACAACCCGGGCCTGAGCGCCAAGCTGGGCTTCGACGTCAACCAGGACATCGCCGCGCCGTTCATCAAGAAAGGTGTGCGTCCACAGGTGGCGGTACTGCGTGAGCAGGGCGTCAACGGTCAGGTCGAGATGGCCGCAGCCTTCGACCGCGCGGGCTTCAACGCCATCGACGTGCACATGAGCGATATCCTCGCCGGCCGCGTCGACCTGGACGCATTCAAGGGCCTGGTGGCCTGCGGTGGCTTCTCTTACGGCGACGTCCTCGGTGCCGGTGAAGGCTGGGCCAAGTCGGCGCTGTTCAACAGCCGCGCCCGCGACGCTTTCCAGGGCTTCTTCGAACGCACCGACAGCTTCACCCTCGGCGTGTGCAACGGTTGCCAGATGATGTCCAACCTGCACGAACTGGTGCCGGGCAGCGAGTTCTGGCCGCACTTCGTGCGCAACCGTTCCGAGCAGTTCGAAGCCCGTGTCGCCATGGTTGAAGTGCAGAAGTCGAACTCGATCTTCCTGCAGGGCATGGCCGGTTCGCGCATGCCGATCGCCATCGCCCACGGCGAAGGCCATGCCGAGTTCGCCAGCGAAGAAGCCCTGCTTGAAGCCGATCTGTCCGGCTGCGTGGCACTGCGCTTCGTCGATAACCACGGCAAGGTCACCGAAACCTACCCGGCCAACCCGAACGGCTCGCCGCGCGGGATCACCGGCCTGACCAGCCGCGACGGTCGCGTCACCATCATGATGCCGCACCCTGAGCGGGTCTTCCGTGCCGTGCAGAACTCCTGGCGTCCGGACGACTGGAACGAAGACGGCGCCTGGATGCGCATGTTCCGCAACGCGCGGGTGTGGGTGAACTAAAGGGTGTACAAGCTCGCCTTCTTCGTTCCACCGAGCCACGTCGACACGGTCAAGCAGGCCGTGTTCGCCGCGGGCGGCGGGCGCATCGGCGACTACGACTGCTGCGCCTGGCAAGTGCTGGGCCAGGGTCAGTTCCGCCCGCTGGACGGCAGCCAGCCGTTTATCGGGCAGAGCGGGGTGGTCGAGCAGGTCGAGGAATGGCGAGTGGAATTGGTGGTGGCCGACGAGCTGATTCATCAGGTCGTCGGTGCGCTGAAGCAGAGTCATCCGTATGAAACGCCGGCGTATGAGGCGTGGAAATTGGCGGATATCTGA